>JAEZKN010000248.1 GCA_023415395.1 Actinomycetes bacterium | reverse complement strand
CCGGTGTCGGAGAGCGCCGCGGCGCACGGGCGGCACAGCGAGCGGCCCGGCAGCTCGCACGCGAGGCAGTGCCCGCCGAGCAGCAGGTCGAGGGCGCCGTCGGCCAGGTCCCGCATCACACCTCGATGCCAGCACCCCGGCGAGCGCACCTCAAGGGGAGCGTGCCGGCCTGTGGATCACCCGACGTAGGCCACGGCCCGGGTGCGCGGCTCGACGACCAGCGGGCGCTGGTCGGGCGCCCCGAGGTCGACGAGGCCGCCGCGCAGGATGCCGTAGAGCGGCTCGGTGCTCACCGGGGAGCCGGCCAGGCCGAGCAGCCGGCCCTCCACGGTGGTGGCCGCGACCTCGGGGTTCATCGGCGCGCCGTCCACCGAGGCCGGCGCGACCTCGGCCAGGGTCGGACCGAGCGGGTTGAGCACCGAGAGGGTGGAGCTGGTCCGCCAGGCGATGTCGGTGATGGGCAGACCGGCCTCGTCCCCGACGTCGATCCGCTCGGCGGGCACGGCGCCGATGACCCGGCCGTTCGCGGCGTGCTTGAGCCGGCTCAGCATGATGGTGTCCTCGCCGCCCGCCCGGCGGACGACCGCGACCAGGCGGGTGCCGTCCCGGGAGACCAGGAAGCGCTTGACGTTCTCGCCCGTGATCCCGGGCACCCGCACGGAGCGGCGCCGGTCCCCCCGGGCGTCGACGTAGGACACCCGAGCGTCGCCGCCGGACCGGTCGACCAGCCACATCCGGTCGAAGAAGTCCCACGCCGGCCGGAGGAAGTCGTCCCCGCGGGCGACGGTGCGCACCCGGTCGTCCTGCCCGATGGCGGAGGCGAGCACCTGCGTGCCGTCCTCGGTGACGCCGGCGACCGAGGTGCCCTCGAGGTTGACCCCGATCGACCTGAGACCGTAGCCGGACTCGCCGAACGGACCGTTGACCGGCGTCAGCTGCGGGGCCGTGCCGGAGACGACCCGGTCGCGGCTGATGCCGTAGAGCAGCGGCGTCGCCTGGAAGCCCGCCGGGTCGAACTGCGGCCCGCTGTCGACGGGGAACGACGCCACGCCCCCCGGGAGCGGCACCGGCTGGCCCCCGATCGAGACCTGGATCGAGGAGATGCGCTGCTCCTGCCGCAGCGTCCAGGCGAACTGGACCATCATCAGGTCGACGGTCTTCGGGGAGAGCTGGCCCGGGTCACCGGTCAGCAGGATGTCCGCGACGCCGTCGTCGGAGACCGTCACGCCCACCGCGACCTCCAGGCCCCGGGGAACGAAGCTCTGCTCGACCTGCTGCAGGCCCGGACCGGGACCCATCAGGAGCGACTCGGTGAGCGTGGTGGCCAGCTGGTCGCCCCGGGGGACGAAGATCGGCTCCGGGGTGAGGATCGAGGCCGTCGGGTCGAAGAAGTAGAGCGAGACCTGGCGGTAGCGGTCGGCGAACCAGCCCTCCGGCACCAGGAGCGCGTCCGGCGCGGCGTCGATGCGCCACTCGCCGTCCTCGTAGACCATCGGGAACTCGACGATCCGCTGCCGGGCCGGCACCGCGCCCTGCCAGGCCCCCCGGCTGTCGAGGTGGTTGGCTCCGGGGAGGGTGATGACGACGTCCTGCCCGTCCTCGCGGGGGCTCGGCGGGGAGGAGTAGGTGATCGTCGACTCCTGCGGACGCCAGGCGGCGGCGGCGTCGGAGGTGAGGTACTCCTCCGCGGTCGCGGTCTGCGAGGGCCAGGCCTGCATGGCGTTGATGAAGCCGCGCACGACCTCCGGGCGGGAGGCGCCCTCGCGCGGCGGCAGCGGCACGATGAACGGCGCACCCTGGCCGGCCGGGGTGAGCTCGTCGGTCTCGGTCTCGATGACCGGGCCGGCCTCCGGCAGGCCGGCGCACCCGGCCAGCACGACCAGCGCCAGGACCAGGGGCAGGAGCAGGAGCCGCCTCACGGGACCGGCTCCGCCACGTCGGTGGGCACGAGCGGGAGCGGGCTGTGCCGGAGCACCCCGCCGGCGCGTCGCGGCAGGGTGAGACGGAACTGCGCACCCTCACCCGGGCGACCCCACGCCTGGAGCCACCCGCGGTGCAGGTGGGTGTCCTCGAGGGCGATCGAGAGCCCGAGACCCGTGCCGCCGCTGGTGCGGGCCCGGGCGGGGTCGGCACGCCAGAACCGGTTGAAGACCATCGACGCCTCCCCCGGAGCCAGTCCGACGCCGTAGTCGCGCACGGCGATCGCGGCGGCGTGGTCGTCGCCGGCGACGTGGACGACGATGCCGTCGGGGCCGTCGGGGCCGTCGGCCGCGGCGTGGTCGATCGCGTTCGTGACCAGGTTGCGGACGATCCGCTCGACCCGGCGGACGTCGGCCTCGGCCAGGCAGGCGTGGTCCGGCGCGTCCACGCTCACCTGCACGCCGCGCTGCTGCGCCAGCGGGCGGGTCGCGTCGACGATCCGGTGGGCCACGTCCACGAGGTTGACGTCGTCGGTCTCGAGGACCGCCGCACCGGCGTCGAAGCGGCTGATCTCGAGCAGGTCGGCCAGCAGGGTCTCGAAGCGGTCGAGCTCGGTCTGGAGGAGCTCGGCGGCCCGGGCCGTCGCGGGGTCGAACCCGTCGCGGGCGTCGTGGAGCACGTCGCCGGCCATCCGCACCGTGGTGAGCGGGGTCCGCAGCTCGTGCGAGACGTCGGAGACGAACCGGCGCTGGACCCGGCTGAGCTCCTCGAGCTGGCGGATCTGGCGCTGGAGGTTGCTGGCCATCTGGTTGAACGACGTCGCCAGGCGCGCCAGGTCGTCCTCGCCGGACACCTTGAGCCGCTCCTGGAGCTGCCCGGCCGCCAGCCGCTCGGCGACCCGGCGGGCCATCCGGATCGGCGTCACCACCTGGCGGGTCACCAGCCAGGTCATGCCGGCCACGAGCACGAGCAGCAGGGTCGCCGCGGCCAGCAGCGCCCGCGTGACCAGGTCGAGCGTCTCCGCCTGCTCGTCGAGCGGGAAGAGGTAGTAGAGCGTGTACGTCTCGCCGTCGGCCGGCAGCAGGACCTGCGACCCGACGGCGATCGCCGGCTCCTGGGTCTCGACGCCGTCCTCGGTGGTCCGCATCGTGGTGTAGGTCCACGCCGGCGACGCGTTCGGCTCGTCGAAGTGCGCCTGGAGCGACTCCGGGACGCTCGCGGTGTCCAGGCCCTCCGTGGACGCCGTGCCGCCGTCGGCGATCCGGGCGCCGGGCTCGGCCGGTCCGACCAGGACCACCGAGAACCCGCGGGTCTCGCCGCGCTGGATGAGGATGCCGGCCAGGCTCTGCTGCTGCTGCACCGCGTCGCTGCCGGACGCGCGCGAGGCGCCCAGGAGCTCCCGGGCGCCCTTGGTCTCGTCGTTGGCCTCCGCCACGACCGCGTCGACGCGGTGGTCGAGCAGGCCCTCACGCCTCTGCTGCAGCAGGAACCAGCCGACGACGCTGATGACCGCGGCCGCGAGCAGCACCGTGCTGGCCACGACCCGCGCCTGGATCGAGCGGCGCCAGAAGGTCAGGCCTCGGCGGACCGACTCCGGCAGCCGGCGGCCGCTGACCGCGGAGCTGCTCGGGGTGCGCAGGTGCAGCATGGGCCTAGGACGTTCCGGCCTTGTACCCCACGCCCCGCACGGTCACGACGATCTCGGGGTTCTCCGGGTCGTGCTCGACCTTGGACCGGAGCCGCTGGACGTGGACGTTCACCAGGCGCGTGTCCGCGGCGTGCCGGTAGCCCCACACCTGCTCGAGCAGGACCTCGCGGGTGAAGACCTGCCACGGCTTGCGGGCCAGGCAGACGAGGAGGTCGAACTCGAGCGGCGTCAGGCTGATCGGGGCGCCGCCGCGGGTCACCGCGTGGCCCGCGACGTCGATGCTGAGGTCACCGATCGTCAGCGTCTCCGGGCTCGGTGCGTCCAGGCGCCGGATCCGGGCGCGGATCCGGGCGACGAGTTCCTTGGGCTTGAACGGCTTGACGACGTAGTCGTCGGCCCCGGACTCCAGACCGACCACGACGTCGACGGTGTCGCCCTTCGCGGTCAGCATCACGATCGGGACGCCCGACTCCGCCCGGATCTCCTTGCACACGTCGATGCCGTCCTTGCCGGGCAGCATCAGGTCGAGCAGGACCAGGTCGGGGCGGTAGTCGCGGAACTCCTCCATCGCGAGGTCACCGCGCGTGACCATGCGGCTCTCGAAGCCCTCCTGGCGCAGCACGATCGTGAGCATCTCCGCCAGGGACGCATCGTCGTCGACGACCAGGATCCGGCCCTTGCCGGGTGGCTCGCTGGTCGCGGCAGACGGTGCCCCCACAGACTCGCTCATGTCATCCATCATGGCAGGCATGCGCGACTTCGTCGGTCGCGTGGCGCGCGCCAGCGAGCTTATCGAGACCCGGTGAGCCGGGACACGGCATCGCCCGGTCTCGATACGGCGGTCGCGGCCTCCTTCGTCGGCCGCGCGCCTACTCGACCCAGCGCGTGCTTCCTGGCCTTCGCAGGCTCAGGCCAGGCGCCCTAGTACCGGTACTGCTCCGGCTTGAACGGACCCGAGGCGCCGACGCCCAGGTACGACGCCTGGTCGTCGGTCAGCTCGGTGAGCTTCACGCCGAGCGCGGGCAGGTGCAGCCGGGCGACCTCCTCGTCCAGGTGCTTGGGCAGCACGTAGACGCCGACCGGGTACTCCTCGGTCTTGGTGAAGATCTCGATCTGCGCCAGCACCTGGTTGGTGAAGGAGTTCGACATCACGAACGACGGGTGCCCGGTGGCGTTGCCGAGGTTCATCAGGCGGCCTTCGGACAGCACGATGATCGACTTGCCGTCGGGGAAGGTCCAGACGTCGACCTGCGGCTTGACGTTCTTGCGCTCGGCGACGCCCGGGGCCTCGAGGCCGGCCATGTCGATCTCGTTGTCGAAGTGGCCGATGTTGCCGACGATCGCCTGGTGCTTCATCGCCCGCATGTGGTCGAGGGTGACGACGTCCTTGTTGCCGGTGGCCGTGATGATGATGTCGGCGTGGGGCAGCGCCTCCTCCAGGGTGGTGACCTGGTAGCCGTCCATGGCCGCCTGCAGCGCGCAGATCGGGTCGATCTCGGTGACGATGACGCGGGCACCCTGGCCGCGCAGCGACTCCGCGCACCCCTTGCCGACGTCGCCGTAGCCGCAGACGACCGCGACCTTGCCACCGATGAGGACGTCGGTGGCGCGGTTGATGCCGTCGATGAGCGAGTGGCGGCAGCCGTACTTGTTGTCGAACTTCGACTTGGTGACCGAGTCGTTGACGTTGATGGCCGGGAAGAGCAGCGTGCCCTCGCGCATCATCTCGTAGAGGCGGTGGACACCGGTCGTGGTCTCCTCGGTCACGCCCTTGATCGAGTTGGCGATCGGCGTCCAGTGGTCCGGGTTCTTCGCGAGCACCTCGCCCAGGACCTCGAAGATGATCCGCTGCTCGGTGCTGGTCGCCGACGCCGGGTCGGGGGCCTGGCCGGTCTTCTCGGCCTGGACGCCGAGGTGGAGGAGCAGGGTCGCGTCACCGCCGTCGTCGAGGATCATGTTCGGCAGCTGGTCGCCCGGCCAGTCGAGGATCTGCTGGGTGCACCACCAGTACTCCTCGAGGGTCTCGCCCTTCCACGCGAAGACCGGGACGCCCTGCGGGTCGTCGACCGTGCCGTTCGGGCCGACCGCGATCGCGGCGGCCGCGTGGTCCTGGGTCGAGAAGATGTTGCAGGAGGCCCAGCGGACCTCGGCGCCGAGCGCCACCAGCGTCTCGATGAGGACGGCGGTCTGGATCGTCATGTGGAGCGAGCCGGCGATCCGGGCGCCGGCGAGCGGCTTGTCGGCGCCGTAACGCTCGCGCATCGCCATCAGGCCGGGCATCTCGTGCTCGGCGAGCTGGATCTCGGTGCGGCCGAAGTCGGCCAGGCTGAGGTCGGCGACCTTGAAGTCCATGTCTGCTCCTGGGTCCGGAAGTGGCGGAAGCTGCCAAGGGACCGAGCGTAGAACGCGCTACTGGTTTCGGGAGAATCCTCGGCGCACCCGGCCGGCGAGCGGCGCGACCAGGTGCAGCAGCCCGATGATGACCAGTCCGAGCACCAGGCCGAGGACCGCGGAGAGCGCGGTGTTGACCAGCCAGCCCTGGACGCCGTGGTGGACGGCCTCCTCGGCGTGGTGGACCAGGTCGTAGAGCGGGTCCCAGCCGAGCTCGTGCAGGCCGTTGAGGAAGATGTGGCCTCCGACCCAGAGCATGGCGGCGGTGCCGACGACCGAGATGACCGCGAGCAGGCGGGGGGTGCCGACCACCAGCGCCTGGCCGACCTTCTGCGCGAACGACGAGGCGCGCTGGGTGAGCGCGAGGCCGACGTCGTCGAGCTTCACGATGATCGCGACCACGCCGTAGACCGCGATCGTGATGGCGATGGCCACCACGACCAGGATCGCCAGGCGGGTGAGGAACGGCTCCTCGGCGACCTCGTTGAGGGCGATCACCATGATCTCGGCCGAGAGGATCAGGTCGGTGCGGATGGCGCCGGAGACCATCTGCTTCTCGGCCTCCGGTCCGCTCTCGGCCACCGGTGTGTCGTGGTGCTCGCCGCCGCCGCGGACCTTGTGCCAGACCTTCTCGGCACCCTCGTAGCAGAGGTAGGAGCCGCCGACCATGAGGATCGGTGTGAGGAGCCAGGGCACGAACTGGCTGAGCAGCAGCGCGACCGGCAGGATGATCAGCAGCTTGTTGCGCAGCGAGCCGATCGTGATCCTCTTGATCATCGGCAGCTCGCGGTCGGCGGTGACGCCGTGGACGTACTGCGGGGTCACCGCGGTGTCGTCCACGACCACGCCCGCGGCCTTGGTGGTGGCCCGGCCGGCGGCCGCGCCGACGTCGTCGATGGACGCCGCCGCCATGCGGGCCAGTGCGGCCACGTCGTCGAGCAGCGCGAAGAGCCCTCCAGCCATGCGCGGGAGCCTAGCGGGAGGGAGTCATCCGGTCCGCGACCCCACCGGTCCCGGACTCCGTCACGGCGTCCAGCTCGGCCTGCACCTCGGGCTGGACCTGGTCCTTGGCGATGGTGAGGTCGACGGCGTGGTCCACGTGCCGCTCGGCGTAGCCCAGCGGGTCCACGAGCTCCTGGAGCCGCGAGGAGACCGGGCGCCACGCGAGGAGCAGCGAGAGCAGCGCGGCCGCCACGGTCGTCATGGCGAAGGTGATCGGGAGGGGGTGGTCGTCGGCCCAGCCCGGGTAGCCGGCGTACTCGGCGCCCTTCACGAAGAAGCCGTGGAAGAGGTAGACGACCAGCGTGGCGGCGCCCAGCCGCGTGAACCAGCCGCTCACCCGCGGCACCAGTGCGAAGAAGGCCCAGGCGCCCAGGGTGCCGATCGCCAGCACGAGCGCCCGGGTGAGCAGCGCGTTGAGGTCGTCGGCGTAGCCCATCTCGTCGTAGCGGGAGCGGTAGTAGAGCCACTCGGTGCTCGCCCAGGAGTCCGTCCAGGTGGTCGCGATCCAGATGGCGAGGAAGACGCCGACCGCCGCGACCTGCACCGGCGTGCGGCGCAGCAGCTCGAGCCGCTCCGGCGTCGCCTTGAGGCCCATGACGAAGAACGGCAGCAGCCCCAGGACCCGGGCGATGTCGAGGGTGTCCCCGGCGTAGATCCCGGCCACCAGGCTGACCGCGACGGCGACCACGATGCCGAGCGGCATCGGCCGGAACACCGGGGTCAGCAGCCGCCAGAAGAACAGCGCCGCGAGGTACCACATCGGCCAGTGGGGGTCGCGGAAGAGGTCGTCGAGCTGCTCGCCGCCGACGTAGATGCGGAAGAGCGCGATCGCGCACTCGAAGAGCAGGTAGGGCACGACCACGGTGCGGAAGAGCTGCCACATCCGCACCTTGGTGTAGGCGAACTTCTGCGACAGGAAGCCGGTGACGAACACGAACGCCGGCACGTGCCAGGCGTAGAGGAAGTCGTAGCAGTGGTCGGTGACGGAGTTGTCGGGCAGCAGCACCCAGGCGTGGCCGACGACCACGAGGGCGACGAGCGCCATCTTGGCGTTGTCGAACCAGGGGTCACGGGCGGTGGGAGGCACGCTTCCGGTCTACCCGGAGGGTGGTGGATTCAGTCCTCGCTCAGTCCTCGGTCAGTCCTCGACCAGGCCGACCCGGAGGTACTCCGAGGCGTAGGTGCCGCTCAGGAGCAGCGACGCGTAGCGCGCGACCTCCGAGGGGGCGTCGGTCGTCACCGTCTCGACGCGTACGCCGCGCGCCGCGGCCGCCGCCTGGAGCCGGCCGCGCTGCTCCCGGACGACGGGCTCGTCGCTGCCGTCGTCGAGCACCAGCAGCACCGGGCGGCGCTCCCCGGCGTCGTCGGCGAACGGGTCGTCGAACACGTCGCGCTGGCGGGTCGCCTCCAGCACGGGCAGCAGGTGCTCGGCGTCGCCGGCCAGCGC
>JAEZKN010000246.1 GCA_023415395.1 Actinomycetes bacterium | reverse complement strand
GCTCCTGCGCCCGCAGCCGGCGCTCCTCGGCCTGCCGCTCCCGGCGCTTGCGCGCGGCGACGACGACGGCCGCGACGATGGCGATCACGACGATCGCGACGACGACGATGATGACGAGGGTCGTGGTGGTCATGGGTTCCTCCCTGTCGAGCTCCCCCACGACGCCGTACCCACCCGCGGACAGGAGCACGCCCCGGCGCCGGGTGGCGCCGGGGCGTGCCCTGGTTGCTCGCTGGCTACTTCCGGATCGTGGTCTTCGCGACGCCCAGGTCGATGACGGCACCGGTGCCGTCGAGCAGGGTGATCCGCAGGGCGACCACCTTCAGGCCCGTGGGCAGCTTCTCCACGACCTTCGGCTCGAGCTTGGCCAGGCCCGGGATCTCGATCACCTGGTCGATCGGCAGCTCCTGGGTCTCGCCGTTGACCGTGATCGCGCCGATGCGGGTGCCGGCGCTGCTGCGGGTGAGCCCGCCGCCGGCCTTGCGGACGACCTTGGCCTTGGCGACCACGGCCTCCACCGTCAGCTGGCCGCCGAGGTCCAGCCCGGCGACCGAGCCGCGCTGCCACGCCGCGCTGCGGTTGGCGAAGCGCTTGCCCCACGCCTTCGAGCTGACCCCCTCGACGCGGAGGGCGCCGCCGAGGTCGAGGTCGGCGTTGTCCTTGCCGATGGTCTTGCCGTCGGTGCCCTGGCAGGGCATCAGCGTGAGCGGGTTGCGGCCGCTGGTCAGCACGCCGCCGAGCACGCTGGCCTCGGTGCCCGCGGAGTAGCCGCCGAATCGGCCGTTCTTCACGCCGGAGAGGGCCTGGGCCTTGCTCCGGGCGACGAACACGTCGGTGCCGGTGGGGATCAGCGTCACGCGCAGCGCGACCGCCCACGCCTGGGAGCCGGTGGCCTTCTGCTTGACGTTCGACTGACCCAGGCGGATGGTGGCGACGCCCGGGATGGTGACCGGCTGGCCGGGTGCCGGGATGTCGATCTCCTGCGGCCCGCCCACCGGCGGGGTGAAGACGATCTTGCCGATGCTGGTGCTGGTCTCGGCGCGGAAGCGGCTGCCGTCGTACCACGCGTGGGAGTAGGACGTGACACCGCGGATGCTGAGCTTGCCCAGCGGCGACTCCGACAGCACGACCTCGGCGGTGGAGCTGCGCGAGTAGGAGTGGCGCTGGGCGCCCTTCTGCCGCGTCCAGACGCGCGTCTTGACCGCGGCGACGTCGCCGAGGCTCGGGAGCTCGGCGTCGGCCACCGCGTTGGTGCGGTCGAGGTTGGGGGCGGTGGTGCAGCCGACGACGATGAACGCCGTCATCCCCGAGTCGGCCGGCAGCTGGCCGCCCTCGATGCGGGTGCCGTAGGCGCCGCCGCGCAGGGCGATGTCGGAGGACCCCTGGGCGGTGGCCCGGGGCGCCGGGTCGGCGCTCGCGGGTCCGGCCAGCGCCAGGGATCCGAGGAGGAGGGCCGCCGCGCTGACGGCGGCGAGGGCTCGTGTGGAGAAGGGTCGTGGCATCTGTGCTCCCAATGGTTCTGCGGCGTCCCCGTCGGCCCCCCGACACCGAGTCGTCGTGCTGGTCAACGGGCTTCACATACCGGCGTTACGGTCAGGCGCGAGGTGTCTCGCATGTCAGACACCGGCCGTGTCGTCCGTGTGGCCGCGGGTGTACCCACTTGGCGACGATGGCGTGCATGGTCGCTCTGGAGGTCGCCCGGGAAGTCACGGTCGGGGTGGGGCCCGTCTCGTTCGCGGAGCTGGTCGCGGTCGCCCGCGACGGCGCGGCGGTCGGGATCGGCGAGGACGCGCTGGCGGCGATCGACCGCGCGCGGGCGGTCGTCGAGGAGCTGGCGGCCGCGGAGCTGCCCGCCTACGGGGTGTCGACCGGCTTCGGCGCGCTCGCGACCCGCCACATCCCCACCGAGATGCGCGCGCAGCTCCAACGCTCGCTGGTCCGGTCCCACGCGGCGGGCTCCGGGCCCGAGGTGGAGCGGGAGGTGGTCCGGGGGCTGATGCTGCTGCGGCTCTCGACGCTGGCGACCGGCCACACCGGCGTACGCCGGCAGACCGCGGAGCTGCTCGCCGGGCTGCTGACCCACGGCATCACGCCGGTGGTGCGGGAGCACGGCTCGCTCGGCTGCTCCGGCGACCTCGCGCCGCTGTCGCACTGCGCGCTCGCGCTGATGGGCGAGGGCGAGGTGCGCGACGCGGCCGGCACGCTGCTGCCGGCCGCCGACGCGCTCGCCGCCGCCGGTCTCGTGCCGGTCGAGCTCGAGGCCAAGGAGGGGCTGGCCCTGATCAACGGCACCGACGGCATGCTCGGCATGCTGGTGCTGGCGATCACCGACCTGCGGATGCTGCTGCGCACCGCCGACGTCGCCGCCGCGATGTCGGTCGAGGGGCAGCTGGGCACCGACCGGGTCTTCGCTCCCGAGTTGCAGGCGATCCGGCCACATCCGGGTCAGGCGCTCTCCGCGGCCAATCTCACCAGCCTGCTCGCCGACTCCGGCGTGGTCGCCTCGCACCGCGGCCCCGACTGCAACCGTGTCCAGGACGCCTACTCGCTGCG
>JAEZKN010000219.1 GCA_023415395.1 Actinomycetes bacterium | reverse complement strand
GGGGCATCGCCCTGCGCTCGGCCCGGGTCGAGGGCGCCACGGTCCGCCTCTTCGCGGGCTGCGGCATCGTGGCCGACTCCGACCCCGAGGCCGAGCTGGCCGAGGCGCAGGCGAAGTTCGTCCCGGTGCGGGACGCGCTCACCGCGGGCTGACCCGCCGCCGGATCCCCGAGGCCCGCGTCACGCGAGCCCGAGCGGCTCCCGCCAGCTGCCGCGGACGATCTGCCAGCCGACCACCCGGCGCTCGGCGATCACGCCGGCGTCGTGGAAGGGGTCCTGGTCGAGGATCGCCTCGACCTCGGCGGCCGACCCGCCCTCCCAGACCAGGATGGCGCCGTCCGCGTCGGTCGGGCCGCTGGCCAGCAGCTGCGGCTGCCCGGCCAGCCACTCGCGGTGGGCCGGGCGCACCTCCTCCAGCGTCGCGGTCGCGGCCGGGTCGTACTCGTAGGTCGCGCAGAAGATCGCCACGTCAGAGGTCCTGCCCCTCGGCCAGGCGGATGTAGGCGAGCCCCTCGTCCGGGAGGAAGGCGTTCATGTGCTGCTCGAGGACGCCGTGGCCGGCGTCGGTGTAGATCCGGTCGTGGATCGCCAGGTTGCGGGGAGCCTTGACGGCGCGGGCGAAGTCGACCGCCTCCGACGCCTTCAGCCAGGGGGCCGAGGACGGCACCAGCAGCACGTCGACCGCCTCGCCGGGCTCGGTCAGGGCGTCGCCGGGGTGGTAGACCTTCGTGTCGCCGAGCGTCAGGACGTAGCCGCTGTTGGTGATCCGCTCGAACTCGGGGTGGATCACCGCGTGCATCTCCCCGACCGCCCGGACCGGCAGGCCGACGTCGAAGGTCTCCTCCGGCGCGACCACGGTGACCGGGAGGTCCGGCAGGTCGGCGCGGACCTTCTCGGCCACCGCGGCGATCGTGAAGACCGGCGCGTTCGCGGCCCGCAGCAGGTCGGGCTGGTAGTGGTCGAAGTGCTCGTGGGTGATGAGGACGGCGTCGACACCGCCCGCGACCGCCGCCGCGTCGGTGAACACGCCGGGGTCGATGACGACGGTCGTGCCGTCGTGCTCGATCCGGACGCAGGCGTGGCCGAACTTCGTGATGCGCATGTCCCTACGATGCCACCGTGACCCCCACCCTGCGGCCGGCGGTCCACGCCGACGCCGAGGCCGCCGCCGCGATGCACGCCGCCTGCTGGCGCGAGGCCTACGCGCCGTACGCCGACCCCGCCCGTCTCGCCGAGCGGCTCGCCGACACAGAGCGCTGGGTGTCGGCCTGGACCCGGCACCTCCTCGAGGGTCCGCCCCGCGTCCTCGCCGAGGCCGACGGCCAGCTGGTCGGCTTCGCCGTCGCAGGCCCGAACCGCGACGAGGACCGGCCGACGCCCCACGAGCTCTACGCGATGTACGTCCGCGCCGCGCACTGGGGCACCGGCCTGGGCCAGCGCCTCTGGGAGGCGGTCCGCCCCGACGGTCCGTGCTCGCTGTGGGTGCTCGAGGACAACGAGCGCGCCCGCCGGTTCTACGCGCGCAACGGCTTCGCCCCCGACGGGCTGCGCCAGCACTACAACGAGCTGGGGGCCCGGGAGATGCGGATGGTGCGACCGTGAGCACCCCAGGACCGGCCTACTTCGACCTCTCCGACCCGTCGTTCGACGTCACCTCCCCCGAGGTGCACGCCGCCCGCGACGACAGCTGGTACGTCGAGACCAACTGGGGCTGGGCGGTGCTGCGCTACGACGAGGTCAGCGCCCTGCTGCGCGACCGGCGCTTCCGGCAGGGCAACGCCCGCTGGCCGGCGCAGAACGGCATCCACTCCGGCCTCTTCTCCGACTGGTGGCAGGAGACCCTGCTCAGCCTCGAGGGCGACGACCACGCCCGGATCCGCCGGCTGATGGTGCCGGCCTTCCGCAAGAAGGCCATCGCGGCGATGCAGCCGCAGTTCCAGGCGCTGGCCGACGAGCTCGTCGACGCCTTCGCCGACCGTGGCACGGTCGAGCTGATCGAGGAGTTCGCCGAGCCGTACGCCGCCCGCATCATCTGCCTCCTCCTCGGCCTGCCCGAGGACCACTGGCACCAGGTGGCGCGGTGGGCCGACGACCTCGGCGCATCGTTCTCGATCGACGTGGGCAACCAGGTCCCGCGGATCGAGGCGGCCCTCACCGGCCTCTACGGCTACGTCGACGAGGTGGTCGCCGACCGGCGGCGGCACCCGCGCGAGGACCTGGTGACGACGCTCGCCCAGGCCGAGGAGCTCAGCGACCACGAGCTCGGGGTCGCGCTGGTGTTCCTGGCCTTCGCCGGCATGGAGACCACCCGCAACCAGATCGGGCTCGCCGTGCAGACCCTGCTGAGGCACCCGGACCAGTGGCGGCTCCTCGGCGAGCGGCCCGACCTCGGACCCAACGCGGTCGAGGAGGTCATGCGGGTCAACCCCACGGTGACCTGGGTGACCCGCGAGGCCCTCGAGGACGTGGAGTTCCAGGGCCTGCACATCCCGCGCGGCGGCATCGTGCAGATGCTCTCCCACAGCGCCGGCACCGACCCGCGCGCGATGCCCGACCCGTCCTTCGACATCACCCAGCAGCGGCCTCCGCACCACGGCTTCGGAGCCGGCGTGCACCACTGCCTCGGCCACTTCGTCGCCCGCACCGACATGGCCGTCGCGCTGCCGCTGCTGGCGCGCCGGATGCCCGGCGCGGTGCCCGACGGGCCGGGCGAGTGGCTCCCGGTGTCGGGCAACACGGGGGCACTGCGCTTCCCGATCCGGTTCAGCCCCGGCTCGTCCGCGTAGACCCCACCGATCCGGCGGACCGCTCGGCGCGCTCGAGCTGGTCGATGAGCGTGCGCGCGTCGTGGGCGCCCTCGTGGCGACGGTCGCCGACGAAGAAGGTCGGGGTCCCGCGCACGCCGCTCGCCTCCGCGCTCAGCTGGTCGCGGTGGACGCGGGCGAGCAGCCGCTCGTCGCCGAGGTCGGCCAGGAACCGGTCCGCGTCGAGACCGAGGTCCGCGGCGTACCCCACCAGGTCCTCGAGCTCCAGCCGGTCCTGGTGCGAGAAGAGCAGCTCGTGCATCGGCCAGAAGGCGCCCTGCCGGGACGCCGCCTCGACCGCGATCGCGGCCAGCTCGGAGTGCGGGTGGACCTGGAGCGGGAGGTGCCGGACGACGTAGCGCAACCGGTCGCCGAAGTGCTCCTTGACCTCCGCGGCGGCGCCGGTCACCCGGGCGCAGAAGGGGCACTCGTAGTCGAGGTACTCGACGAGGGTCAGCGTCGCGTCGGGCGGGCCCTTCACGTGGTCGACCTCGGGGTCGACGGGGTCGCTGAGGACGGTCGGCAGCGCGGCGTCGGTCTGGTCGAACCAGCGCGCCGCGGCCCAGAAGAGCAGCCACCCGAGCCCGGTCGCGAGCACGACCGACAGGAGGACACCCACCGTGGCCTCGTCCTGGAGCCGGTCGTCCTCGAAGGCGAGGCCGATGATGAGCAGCGACACCGTGAACCCGATGCCGGACAGCGCTCCGCCGGCGAGCAGGTGGCCGAAGCCGACGCCCTGCGGCAGCCGCCCCCACCCGGCCCGCACGGAGAGCCGGCCGCCGAGCCCGATGCCGAGCAGCTTGCCGAGCACCAGGCCCAGCGCCACGCCCCAGGTGACCGGCGAGCGCAGGGCGTCGCCCAGCACCCCGCCGCGCAGGTCCACGCCGGCGTTGGCGAGCGCGAAGACGGGGACGACGACGTAGCTGGTCCAGCCGTGCAGGACCTCCTGGAGCCGCTCGTTGACCGAGATCGCGCGGTTGAGGCTGGTGCGGGCGGCCCGTTGCACCTCCGGCAGCGGTGACTGTCGGAACGCCCGGAACTGCTGGGCCGCCGACTCGACCAGCGTCCGGGTCGGCGACACCGCCGGCACCAGGAGGCCGGCGAGCATGCCGGCGATCGACGCGTGCAGCCCCGACTCGAGGGTCGCGAACCACAGCACGACCACGAGGAAGACGTAGGGCGAGGCGCGCCACTCCCCGATCCGGGCCAGCAGCGCGATGCCGGCCAGGCAGGCCGTCGCGACCAGGAGCGGCCCGAGGCGGATCTGCTCGGTGTAGACCAGGCCGATGACGCTGACGGCGACGATGTCGTCGATCACGGTGAGCGTCAGCAGGAAGATGCGCAGCTGGGTCGACACCGCGGGGCCGACCAGGGCCAGGACGCCGAGCAGGAACGCCGTGTCGGTGCCGATCACCACGCCCCAGCCGCGGGCCGCCTCGCCGCTGGGGTTGACCAGAAGGTAGAGGACGGCCGGCACGGCCATACCGCCGAGGCCGGCGACCAGCGGCACGACCACCCGTCGCCGGTCGGTGAGCTCGCCGACCGAGAACTCGCGGCGTACCTCCAGGCCGATGACGAAGAAGAAGACCACCATCAACGCGTCGTTGATCCAGTGGTGCAGGTCCATGCTCAGCGTGCTGCCGCCGATGCGGATCTCCAGCACGGTGTGCAGCAGGTCCTCGTAGGAGCCGGACGCCGGGGAGTTCGCCCAGGCCAGCGCGACCAGGGCGGCGAGCACGAGCAGTCCCGCGCTCCCGGACTCGGTGCGCATGAACGCACGCAGGCGCTGGCCCCCCGGCGCGCCGGCGTCGTCGTCCCCCTCGCCGCGCCGCGTCTGGTCCGCCACGGGCTCAGCCTAGTGAGCACGGGGCCCAGCGGTCAGGCGCTCAGGTGGTGGACGTAGCACCAGCGCCAGTCCTCGCTGGGCTCGGCCGACTGCATGACCGGGTGCTGGGTCTGGTGGAAGTGCTCGGTGGCGTGCTGGAGGGGTGAGGAGTCGCAGCAGCCGACCTCGCCGCACTCCAGGCAGCGACGCAGGGAGACCCACGGGGTGCCGGCCTCGAGGCAGGCCCGGCAGGACGTCGCCGGCGGCTCGTCGACCGCCGGGTAGCGCCCCAGGTCGTCGCACTGCTCGCCGATCTGCCAGCGGCGGGCGGCGTACTGCGCCGTCTCGTCGCGCTCGGCCTCGGCGCTGTCCAGCATCGACTCCTCGACGTCGAGCATGGCGAGGACGTCCGCCACCACCTCGGACGGGACCTGGCCGGCACTGCGGATCTCGAGGATCCGCCGGCGCTCGGCGTCGATGAGCCGGCTGCGGATCCGGTAGTACAGCGCGGCCGGCGACTCCCGGTCGGCCTGGGTGCCGAGCCGCTCCCACGCGGCGAAGTTGCGCTGGTCCAGCCGCTGCCGGATCAGGTCCACGACACCGGCCGCGTCGTCGTACTCCAGCTCGTCGAGCTCCTCGAGGGCCGCCTTCGACGCCTGCTGGAGCAGGGTCGCGCGGGCGAGCGCGTCGTCGAGCGGGTCGGGCGAGGGCACGTTGAGCCGCCGTGCGAACCACGGCAGCGAGAGCCCCTGGATGAGCAGCGTGCCGGCCACGACCGTGAACGCGGCCATGAGAAGCACCTCGCGGTGCTCGGTGTCCGCGGGGATGACGAAGGCCGCGGCCAGCGTGACGACGCCGCGCATGCCGGCCCAGCCGAGCAGGAACATGAAGGACCAGGGCGGGGCCTGGTGGCTGGGGTCGCGGTCGCGCGGGCGGGCGAACAGCACCCGGCGCGACCCGAACACCCAGACCAGGCGCAGCACGATCACCGCGACGAGCGTCGCGAGGCAGACCGTGGTGATCCGGGCTGCGCCGAGGTCGCTGTCGGCGAGGTCCTGGAAGAGCCACTGGGCCTGGAGCCCGATGAGGGCGAAGACGGCGTTCTCGAGCAGGAAGGCGATCGTGCGCCAGTTGATGCGCTCCGCGATCCGCGACTGCGCCGTCTGCAGGACCGGGGCGCGGTGCCCCAGCAGCAGGCCGGCGACGACGACCGCGACCACCCCCGAGGAGTGGATCTCCTCGGCGAGGAGGTAGCAGGCGAACGGCACGACGAGCGAGATCGCCACGTCGATCGCGGGGTCGGTGATCCGTGGGCGCACCCGCGCGACCAGCCAGTACGCCGCCAGGCCGACCGCCACGCCCCCGGCCGCCGCGACGACGAAGTCGGTGCCGATCTCCCACACGTGGAAGGCGGCGGACGCGGCGATCGCCGCGATCGCGGTGCGCAGCAGCACCAACGCGGTGGCGTCGTTGAAGAGCGACTCCCCCTCGAGGATCGTCACGATCTTGCGCGGCAGCCCGATGGTGCGCCCGATCGCGGTCGCCGCCACCGCGTCCGGCGGCGCGACGACCGCACCCAGCGCGAGCGCCACGGCCCAGTGGATGCCCGGGATCAGCTGGTGCAGGAGCACCCCGACGCCCAGCGTGGTGAAGACGACCAGGCCGACGGACAGCAGCAGGATCGGGCGGCGGTAGGCGTTGAAGTCCACCAGCGACGAGGAGATCGCGGCGGCGTAGAGCAGCGGCGGCAGCAGGCCGATGAGCACCACCTCGGACTCGAGGTGCACCTGCGGGACGAAGGGGAGGAAGGACGCACCGACGCCGGCGACGACCAGGAGCAGGGGCGCCGGGACCCCGATCCGGCGGGCGACGACCACCCCGGCCAGCACGCCGACGGCGAGGGTGATCAGGAGCAGGGCGACGTGCACCCGTTCATTCTGCTACGGGCGCAGCCCCCGGATCCGCTCGTCGAGCGCGCGGCGGTTGTCGCGGCGGACCACGGCCTCGACCACCTCGATCCCCCCGTTGGGGCTGGCCAGCGCCTGCTCGAGCTCGGGCAGGCTCCGCACGCGCAGGTGCGGCGTCCGCGTGGCGGCGCACAGCGAGGCCAGGCCGACGCCGTGGGGGGTGCCGAAGAGGCGCTCGTACTGCTCGGCGAACTCCCCCGCACCCTGCTCGAGCATGGTGAAGATCGAGCCGCCGTCGTCGTTGACGACCACGATCGTCAGGTCGGGCACCGGCTCGGCCGGGCCGATCACCAGGCCGTTGGCGTCGTGCAGGAAGGTCACGTCCCCCATGAGGGCGAGCGCGCGGCTGCTGCCCGGCCGGGCGAGCGCCGCACCGATCGCCGTGGAGACGGTGCCGTCGATGCCCGCGAGGCCGCGGTTGGCCAGCACCTTGCGCCGGGCGCCGACGCGGTAGCGCGGCACCATCAGGTCCAGGTCGCGGATCGGGCTCGAAG
>JAEZKN010000217.1 GCA_023415395.1 Actinomycetes bacterium | reverse complement strand
CCGCCGATCCACAGGGTGCTCGCGTCGCCCGCGATCGCCCACACGCCGTCGGGCCCCGTGACGGACGGTGCCCAGGGAAGCATCCTGCCCGTGACGGCGTCCATGGCCGCGATCTCGTCGCGTCGAGTGGCGGTCCCGTTCAGCGCACCGAACTGGGGAGAATAGTGGCCGCCCGCGTAGAGGGTGTCACCGACGAGGGCGACCGCCTGCACGTCGCCGTCGCCCCACTGGCTCCAGCGTCGCGCTCCCGTGGTCACGCTCCAGGCCGAGGCTCGCCCACCCGGACCGGCGACCGCTCCGTAGACCAGGCCGTAGCCGGCCGTCACGCCGAGCAGGCTGCAGGTGTCGCAGTCAGGTGGCGGCGCCCACGAGGTGGCAGCACCGGTAGTGGGGGAGACGCTCCCGAGGAAGCGGCGGTTCGCTCCCCCCAAGGAGGTGAAGGCACCGGCGACGGCGATGGCGCCGGTCTCGGGGATGACCGCGAGACCGCGGACGGTGTCGTTCGCCGACCCGGTGAAGGACCCCACCAGCGCGCCGTTGCTGGTCGTCACCGCGGCGAGCTTGAGGCGGTTGGCGCCGTTCACCTGGGCGAACCAGCCGCCGAGATACAGCGTGCCGTTCGCGTAGGCGAGCGCGAAGACCTGAGCCGACGCCGACGCGTTGAAGCCCGCGACGACGGACCCAGAGGCGCCGTCGAGGGCCGCGACGCGCGTGCGGGCCACCCCGGAGATCGTGGTGAAGTCACCGCCGGCGTACACGCGGCTGCCGTCGTTCACGAGCGCGCGCACGGTGCCGTTCGCGCCGCCGCCGAACGCCGGCAGCAGGGCGCCGGAGGAGCGGTCGAAGGCAGCTATCCGGTTGCGGGTGACGACCTGGCCCGTGCTGGAGTTGCGCAGCTGGGTGAAGGATCCGCCGATGACGACCGTCGAGCCGACCTGGGTGATCGCGAAGACGATGCCGTTGGTCGGCGCCCACCCCGGGCTCGGTGCCGTTGCGAAGACCGGGTCGGCGGCTGAGGCGCGCGGAGCGCTCAGGAGCAGGGCGATCAGCGCGAGCACGACGGGCACGGCAGCGCCGCGCCCGGCCCTCGCAGGCTTGGGGCAAGGCACATCCAGCAGCATGGTCATCGACCTCGATTCGTAGCGGGGGAGAGGTGGGACGGCCGCTCGTCACCGACGTGGGGAGTCGGCAACAGGTGCTCCACCGGGAGCTTTCTGAGCTCCTGTCTCCGGATCCGACGAGGTTCTAGGTCCCGTCGGTACCAGCGTCCTCGCCTGCGCCGCCGGCCACCATCGCCAACATCGGTGACGTCGCCGCCCGGCAGGGACGGGAACGACGACTGCGTGCCCGATCCGTGGGTGGCCCGGCCCGGGGTCCTGAGGTCGCCCTCCTCGAGCCCGGGGATACTGGTGCCATGCTCCAGAGCCCGTGCGACCCGGGGACCGGTGCCGACGTGCGCGGCGGCCTCGGATGACCCCTGCTCGGACCATCGGGGGGCTGGGGGTCGCGCTCGTCGCGATCACGGGCCTGGGCTACCTCGCGTCCCAGACCGTGCTGGCCGCGCCGAAGGTCGTCATCGCCGACCCGCCGCAGTACGTCCAGGCGCCCGACCCGTCGCCGCAGGGCGAACGTGCGGTGGCGCCGGGCAAGCCCGTCGGGCCGGCGCAGGTCGACCCTCAGTGGGTCGCCGAGACGGCTGAGCGGACCGGCATCCCCGCCCCTGCTGTCCGCGCCTATGCGAACGCCCAGCTCAACGAGCCGCGCGGCTGCGACATCGGCTGGACGACGCTCGCCGGCATCGGCTGGGTCGAGTCCCACCACGGCACGATCGACGGCCGCACCCTCGGCGAGGACGGTCACTCCTCGACCCCGATCCTCGGACCGGCCCTGGACGGCACGGTCTTCGCCGCCATCCCGGCCACGCCCGAGAGCACCGCCTGGCACGGCGACCCGCACTGGGACCACGCCGTGGGCCCGCTCCAGTTCATCCCGTCCTCGTGGGACACCTGGGGCGCCGACGGCGACAACGACGGCGTCGCCGACCCCAACGACCTCGACGACGCCGCCTACTCGGCCGCCCAGTACCTCTGCGCCGACGGCCACGACCTCACCACCGGGGCCGGGTGGGCCGACGCGGTCTTCTCCTACAACCACGACCAGGCCTACGTGGACAACGTGTACGCCGCCGCCAAGAAGTACGCCGAGCGCACGGGCGACTGACCGGCGCCCGTCCGTCGCTGGGTCCGCCGCTGGGTCAGTCGCTGGGCGCCGGGGGCTGCCACCCGACGCTGCGGGCGAGGCCGACGGCGGCCAGCTGCGAGCTCACCTCGAGCTTGGCCAGGATCGCCTTCACCTGCGTGCGCACGGTGGCGTCCGAGACGAACCTGGCGCGGGAGATCTCCCGGACCTGCCGTCCCTCCATCAGGTGTCCCAGCACCTCTCGCTCGCGGGCGGTGAGGAGGGCGAGCCGGCGCCGGACGACCTGCTCGTGGCTGCGCTGCTCGTGCCAGGTGCGCAGGAGCTGCTCGCGCTCCTCGTGGTCCATCACCGGCAGGCCGAGGTGGAGCTTGCGCACCACGGACATGATGTCGTTGAGGGGCCGGGTCTTGGAGATGACCTTGCGTGCTCCGTGCCGGACGCACTCGCCCCACCGGGCCTGGTCGGTCGACGCGGTCACGACGACCACGTTCGCACCGGACAGGGCGATCGGGCGGATCAGCTCGCTCCCGTCGCCATAGCCGCCGAGATCGAGGTCCATCAGCACCACCCGCGGGCGCATGCGCACCGCTGCCGAGACCAGGGCGCTGGTGGGGGTGCGGGTCGTCGGGACGGGGGCCCGCTGGACGTCGTAGCCCTCCATGCTCAGCGCGAGCTCCAGGGACTCCGCGAACAGTGCGTGGTCCTCGATGAGGAGGATCCGGACATTGCTACGAGGCGAACTGGTCTGCGCTGTCATGACGCCGCCCCTCCGCGAGCTGGTGGGTTCCTCGGAGACCGATGACGAACGCCGCGCCCGGGCCACGGGGCTCCTCGAGGCGCAAGGACCCGCCGATCCGCATCGCCAGCTCCCTGGCCAGGTAGAGACCCAGGCCGTCACCCTTCGACCCGTCGCCGCGGGCCCCTCGCTGGAACGCCGACTCCCGCAGGTGTTCCGGGATGCCGGGGCCGGCGTCGGCGACGACGAGCTCGAGCCCGCCCTCGCTCTCCTGGGCGTAGATCGCCACCGGAGCCCCGGGTGCGTGCCGGGCCGCGTTGTCGAGCAGGATGCTGACGATCTCCGTGAGGTCGTCCTCGCAGGCCCACGCCCGGGCACCGCTCGTGTACCACGTGACGACCTGTCCCTGGGCCCGGCGGCCCGCGACGAGCGGTCGCAGGATGTCGTCGAGGGGGATCAAGCCCACCGGGCCCGGCGGGTTGCCGTCCACGAGCCGCTGCAACCGGGCCGACTCGCGCTCGAGCATCTCCTCGAGCAGCTCCCGCTTGTTGCCGGGGAGCTCGTGCTCCTGGTGGATGAGCCGGGACGCGGACGCGATCCCGGCGATCGTCCCGCGCACCTCGTGGAGCCGGTCGCGGTCAGCGCGAGCATCCTCGGCGGTGGCCACGAGCTGGTCCTGCAGCGCGGTGATCACGACCCGGTCGTCCCGGATGCCCAGCCGCAGCGCGGCGAGGGACGTGCCCAGCAGCAGCGTGGCAGCGACGCTCCAGGCCGCCACCGCGACCAGCTGGGGGACGACGTCGGAGGGGAGGTCGACGACCATCCCGGCCCGGCCGACGAAGAGGGCCGCGACCGCGATCGCGAGTCGGTCCCGCATCCAGGTCGGCATCGTGACCAGGCGGTGCACCTCGACCGCCACCACGGTGCCGAGGGCCACGAGCGCCGCAGCCACGACGGCCGTCGCCTGCGTGGTCGGAGGTCGGGTGGACCCGAGGCTCGTCGCGGTGACGGCGACGACGCTGCCGACGATCCCGATCGCCAGTCCGACGGCGGCGGGATCCGCAGGGAAGCGCATCCGCTCCGAGATCCGCACGACCGCGACGAGCGAGACCACCAGCGCCAGGTCGAGGATCGCTCGAGCTCCCGGCTGGGCCGAAGGCGAGGAGAGCTCCACGCCCGCGACCGTGAGGTCGATGAACCCCACCGCGATCAACGCACACGCCAGCCAGGCGGTGCTGTCGGCGTTGGTCAAGCGATGGTGCAGGTACATGAAGATCCCGCTCGAGATCATCACCACCTGGAGCACCAGGCCGGCAGACCGCGCTGCCATGGCGACCGAACGTGCCTCAGGCACGATGACGAGCACCATCAGGACCGGCACCACGCACACGGCCGTTGCCGCCACTGCGGCCCCCCAGCCCCATGCCCCGTCAGGGTGCTTCAAGCTGCTGTTGTTCATCCCCACTCCCCGGTGTCCCCCGAGAACGACACTTCACCCGCTGGTGAAGCGAACCGCCCCATCGGTTGCGAACCTAAGGAGTCCGCCCGGAGGCTGTGAGAAGGACGACACCTCGTTCCCCCAAATTGGCGAAGAACGGGTTGCGCACGACCCCGACGGCGGCCACCCAAGCCGGTGGGCATCACCTGGTGGGGGAACAGGCCGCGCAGCGACGCGGGCCGCCGTCCGGGCCGTGCGAGTCAAGAGTCCTCGGACTGGGCGCGCAGGAGTCCGATCGACGGGAGTAGTCCCCAATTTCGGGTGGAGACGTGGTCCGAGCGCCTCGCGCCGCTCGCGGGACCGAGGATGGCAGTACGTCGAGCAGCACGCCGTCGCCGCCCTCGAGCGACGCCCGCCCCAGTGGAAGGCACCGGGAATGACCCGACCCGTACATGTCGTCGTCACGTCCGAGCAGTCGCTGGTCGCTGATGCCGTGTGCGCGGCCCTGAGGGACGGCGACCTGGAGGTCAGCCGCCTGACGTGGCCCTCGCGGGACAGCGGCCAGGTCCCACGCCCGCGGAGGACGTCGCCGTACGACGCCGGCGTGCTGCTCACCGACCTCGCCTCCCTGGTCCAGGTCGCCGACGCGCAGCGGGTGGTCGGGGTCGAACGCACCTCCTGGCTGGTCCTGACGAGTGCGCCGCGTGGGCCCCTGTGGGGAGCGATGCTCGAGGCCGGGGCGGTGGGGGTGAGGCCCGACTCGCTGCCGCTCACGGACCTCCGGGTCCTGGTGCGCTCGGTGGCCGCCGGCGGGGAGGTGACCCCCCGGGCGGAGCTCGACGAGCTCTCCCGCGCCTGGCGGCAGGTCGGGCGCCATCCGCGGGACCTGGCCGGAAACATCCGGGCTCTCAGCCCGCGCGAGGCCGAGGTGCTGGAGCTGATGCGTCGGGGTGACTCGGTCGGCGCGATCGCGGCCGAGCTCGGCGTGAGCGAGTCGACGGTTCGCAGCCAGGTGCGCGCCGTGCTCCGCAAGCTCGACGTGCGTTCGCAGCTGGAGGCGGTGGCGGCGTACGAGAGCGCGAGCACGGAGACCGCGTGGGGCGCCTCGGACTGATCGGCCGCGACCCTCAGGCGAGGGTGCCCCGCAGGATCCGCAGGTGGAGCTCCTGGAGCTGCGGCGACGGGTCGACGCCGAGCTCCTCGGCCAGCCGGTGGCGGTAGGCGGCGAACGTGCGCAGGGCCCGCGGCAGCTCGCCGACCGCGACCTGGGCCTGCATGAGCCGGTACTGGGCGACGTCGGACACCGGGTCGGTGCGCACCGTGAGCTGGGCGAAGCGCAGGCCGGTCCGCGCCTGCCCGAGCTCGAGCGCGCTCTCCGCCGCGTGGTTGAGCACGTCGAGGCGGAGCAGGCGCAGCT
>JAEZKN010000145.1 GCA_023415395.1 Actinomycetes bacterium | reverse complement strand
GACCAGGTCGGCGATCGCGGCGACGTCGGCATCGGGCATCCGGCGCCCGCCGGCCGCGGTGATCACCTGCACGACGGGGAAGATCCGCCGGGCGAGGTCGGGTCCGCCGGTCGCCGAGTCGTCGTCGGCGGCGTCGTACAGCGCCTGCACGACCGCGGTCACGCACCCGGTCTCGTCGAGGTCCTCGCGGTAGAGCTTCTTCAACGAGCCGCGGGCGAACAGCGAGCCCGAGCCGACCGAGTGGAACGCGGTCTCCTCGTAGCGCCCGCCGGTGACGTCGTAGCTGAAGATCCGGCCCTGGTCGGCGGTGACGTCGTAGCCGGCGAAGAGGGGGACGACGGCCAGCCCCTGCATCGCCATGCCGAGGTTGGAGCGGATCAGCGCCGCGAGCCGGTTGGCCTTGCCGTCCATCGACAGCGTCGTGCCCTCGATCTTCTCGTAGTGCTCGAGCTCGGTCTGGAACAGGCGCACCATCTCGACCGCGATGCCCGCCGTGCCGGCGATGCCGACCGCGGAGAACTCGTCGGCCGGGAAGACCTTCTCGATGTCGCGCTGGGCGATGATGTTGCCCATGGTGGCGCGCCGGTCGCCGGCCATCACGACCCCGCCGGGGTACGTCGCCGCCACGATGGTCGTGCCGTGCGGGGCGAGGTCTCCGGCGTGCCCCTGGGGCACCGCGCGGCGCGAGGGCAGCAGGTCGGGCGCCTGCTCGGCGAGGAAGTCGCTGAACGACGAGGTGCCCGGCTGCAGGAAGGCAGCCGGGAGGCGGGGGTCGGTCACTGGCCGCCCTTCTGGATGAACGACTTCACGAAGTCCTCGGCGTTGGTCTCGAGCACGTCGTCGATCTCGTCGAGCAGGTCGTCGACGTCGGAGTCGAGGGCCTCCTTGCGCTCCGCGACGTCGGTCTCCGGGGCGGTCTCGACGACCTCCTCGGACTCCGTGGACTTCCGCGGTTGCTTCTGCTCCTGTGCCATACCGCGACCTTATCCACTCAACGGGTGAGAGCGGTGAACAAGGCCTCGGCCGTCTCACTGCGGTCGAGCAGCTCGCCGACGTGGGCCCGGCTGCCGCGCAGGGGGTCGATGGTGGGCACGCGCTGCAGCGACTCGCGGCCCGGCAGGTCGAAGATCACCGAGTCCCAGGAGGCGGCGGCGACGTGCTCGGCGTACTTCTCCAGGCACCGGCCACGGAAGTAGGCCCGGGTGTCCTCGGGCGGGTCGTGCATCGCCGACTCGACGGCCGCGTCGTCGAGCAGCCGCTCCATCCGGCCGCCGGCGACCAGGCGGTGGTAGAGGCCCTTCTCGGGGCGGATGTCGGAGTACTGGTAGTCGATCAGCTGGAGCTTGGCGTCGTCCCACTCCAGCCCGTCACGCTGGCGGTACTGCTCGAGCAGGCGCAGCTTGGCCACCCAGTCGAGCTCGCGCGCGCACAGCATCGGGTCGCGCTCGAGGCGGTCGAGCACCGACTCCCACCGCTGCAGCACGTCGACGGTCTGGGCGTCCGCGTCGGCGCCGTACCGGTCCTCGACGTACTTCTTGGCCAGGTCAAGGTACTCCAGCTGGAGCTGGATCCCGGTCAGCGTCCGGCCGTCGGTGAGCGTGACGGTCTGCCGCAGCGTCGGGTCGTGCGAGATCGCGCGGAGACCGGCCACGGGCCCGTCCACGGTGAGGTCGGTGGAGACGAACCGGTCCTCGATCATCGCGAGCACCAGCGCGGTCGTCCCGACTTTGAGGTACGTCGCGACCTCGGACAGGTTGGCGTCGCCGATGATCACGTGGAGGCGTCGGTACTTCTCCGGGTCCGCGTGCGGTTCGTCGCGGGTGTTGATGATCGGGCGCTTCAGCGTGGTCTCCAGACCGACCTCGACCTCGAAGAAGTCGGCGCGCTGGCTGATCTGGAAGCCCTGCTCGCGGCCGTCCTGGCCCCGCCCGACGCGCCCCGCGCCGCAGAAGACCTGCCGGCTCACGAAGAACGGCGTGAGGTGGCGGACGATGTCGCCGAACGGCGTGGAGCGCCGCATGAGGTAGTTCTCGTGGGCGCCGTACGACGCGCCCTTGTTGTCGGTGTTGTTCTTGTAGAGCGCGATCGGGGCACCGCCGGGCAGCTGGCTCGCGCGGCGCTGGGCGTCGAGCATGACCTGCTCCCCCGCCTTGTCCCACCGCACGATGTCGAGCGGTGTCGTGACCTCGGGGGTGGAGTACTCCGGGTGGGCGTGGTCGACGTAGAGGCGGGCGCCGTTGGTGAGGATGACGTTGGCCAGGCCCAGGTCCTCGTCGGTGAGCTGGGTCGGGTCCGCGACCTGGCGCGACATGTCGAACCCGCGGGCGTCGCGCAGCGGCGACTCCTCCTCGAAGTCCCAGCGTGCCCGACGCGCCTTCACCGTGGCCGACGCGTAGGCGTTGACGACCTGCGACGACGCGACCATCGGGTTGGCCAGCGGCTGGCCCTGCACGGCGATGCCGTACTCGACCTCGGTCCCCATGACCCGCCGCACGCTCATGTGCCGAGCCTACGCGAGCGACCTATCGTGACCGCGTGACCTCCGACAGCTCCGAGCGCTCCGAGCGCTCCGGGCGCGCGATCGCGGCCGCCACCGCCCTCGGGCTCGACCACACCGTGACCCGGCACGGACCGGTGCGCTCGCTGGAGGAGGCAGCCGCGGCTCGAGGGGTCGCTCCCCACCAGGTCCTGAAGACCCTCGTCGTGCGGGTGTCCGAGGGCGACCACCGCTTCGTGCTGGTGCCCGGGGACCGCGAGATCGCCTGGCCCAAGCTGCGCGCGCTGCTCGGCGTCAACCGCATCTCGATGCCGAGTGCCGAGGCGGCGTACGACGTGACCGGCTACGTCCGCGGGACGATCACGCCCCTCGGGAGCGCGTCGGCACTCCCGGTCATCGCGGACGCCTCGGTCGCCGGGCCCGTGAGCATCGGTGGCGGTGCGCACGGCGTGTCGCTGACCGTGGACGCCGGCGCCCTCCTCGAGGCCCTCGGAGCCACCGTCGCCGACGTCACCGAAGCGAGCGCCGCGCCGCCGACCAGCTGACCGCGGCGCACACCAGTCCCACCGTGACGACCCCGACCCAGAACATGGTTCGCCGGTGCCCGGTGGGTTGCGGGGCAAACGCGTCGGCGTGCGCGGGTTTGGTCACCAACCGCAGGTGGGAGCGTTCCCGTTCTGCGGTTGGTGACCAAACCGCTACGTCCGGAGCACCTAGAGGTACTGGCCCGTGTTGGAGACGGTGTCGATCGAACGCCCGGGCTCGGTGCCCTGCTTGCCGGTGATGAGCGTGCGGATGAAGACGATCCGCTCGCCCTTCTTGCCGGAGATGCGGGCCCAGTCGTCGGGGTTGGTGGTGTTCGGGAGGTCCTCGTTCTCGCGGAACTCGTCGACGCAGGCGTCGAGCAGGTGCTGCAGGCGCAGACCCTTGCGCCCGGAGGTGAGGAACTCCTTGATGGCCATCTTCTTGCCCCGGTCGACGATGTTCTGGATCATCGCGCCGGAGTTGAAGTCCTTGAAGTAGAGGACTTCCTTGTCGCCGTTGGCGTAGGTCACCTCGAGGAAGCGGTTCTCCTCGATCTCGGTGTACATCCGCTCGACGACCCGCTGGATCATCTCCGCGATGGTGCCCTCCCGGCTGCCGCCGTGCTCGGC
>JAEZKN010000128.1 GCA_023415395.1 Actinomycetes bacterium | reverse complement strand
GTTCACGCCACTGGGGCTGACCCGACCGCACCGCAGCATCGCCCGGCAGTCGCAGCAGCTGGCCGGCACCGTGCGCCAGCACGACACCGCGCCGGGGTATGACGACCTGCGGATCGTGCCCAGCGCGATCGACGGGCCGACCGCCGGGTCGGCGGTACGGATGCCGTTGGCGTACGGCGGAGAAGCTGACCAACGACGCCCGGGTCGAGACCTACCGCGAGCGCGAGAAGGCCACGAAGATCCAGCAGCTCGCCTCCGCGCACCGCGAGCAGCTGGCCACCCACCTCAACGAGATGCTGGCGCGGGTCGAGGCGATCCCCGACGGATCCCGAGCAGAGTGAGGACCAGCGCCCCGAGCGCGGTGGCACCCAGCAGTGCCGGGCCCTCGGGTCCCGCTGTCCATGCCCACGGGTCTTTCGCCTCGGGTCACGGCGGGTTGCCTAGGCTCGGGGCATGAGCATCCTCGACGCACCGATCGCCCGCCTCGACGGCACCCCGACCACCCTCGGCGAGATCACCGGCGGACGGCCTGCCCTGCTGGTCAACGTCGCCTCCAAGTGCGGGCTGACCCCGCAGTACGCCGGCCTCGAGGAGCTCCAGGAGAAGTACGCCGACCAGGGCTTCACCGTGGTCGGCCTGCCGTGCAACCAGTTCCTGGGCCAGGAGCCCGGCACCGCCGAGGAGATCCAGGAGTTCTGCTCCGCGACCTACGGCGTCACCTTCCCGATGACCGAGAAGATCGAGGTCAACGGCGAGGGCCGCCACGAGATCTACCGCTCGCTGGTCGAGACCCCGAACGAGGAGGGCGAGGCCGGCGACGTCTCTTGGAACTTCGAGAAGTTCCTCCTCGCCGCCGACGGCACGGTCGTCTCCCGCTTCGGGCCCCGCGTCGAGCCCGGCGACCCGCGCATCGTCGACGCCATCGAGCGGATGGTCGGCTGACGCCTCCGGTCCGTCCTCGGTGACCGGGAGTGGCCGGGGGTGACCAACCCCACTGCCGGGTCCGTCGAAAGTCGGTAGGAGGTTGTCGGTGGCGTTGCCTAGCCTCCTCTGGTGAGCACGGAGAGCGACACCACGACCCACCAGACCGGACCCGGCAGCGAGCCGGACCGGCTCGACCGCACCGTCATCGTGACCGCCGGCGTGGTCGTGCTGGGCGCGATCATGTCGATCCTCGACATCACCGTCGTGTCGGTGGCGCTCCAGACCTTCCAGCGCGAGTTCGACGCGACGGCGGCGCAGGTCGCCTGGACGATGACCGGCTACACCCTCGCGCTGGCCGCGGTGATCCCGCTGACGGGCTGGGCGGCCGACCGGTTCGGCACCAAGCGGCTCTACCTGCTGGCCATCGTGCTCTTCGCCGCCGGCTCGGCGCTGTGCGCGCTGGCGACCACGCTGCCGATGCTGGTGGCCTTCCGCGTCGTCCAGGGCCTCGGCGGCGGCATGCTGATGCCCCTCGGCATGACGATCCTGACCCGGGCCGCCGGACCGGAGCGCGTGGGCCGGGTGATGGCGATCATGGGCATCCCGATGCTGCTCGGCCCGATCTTCGGCCCCATCCTCGGCGGCTGGCTGATCGACGCCGCCAGCTGGCACTGGATCTTCCTCATCAACGTCCCGATCGGCGTCGCCGCGTTCGCGTACGCCGCCGTGGTGCTGCCCCGCGACCACGTCGAGCCGTCGGAGACCTTCGACTGGCTCGGCATGGTGCTGCTCTCGCCGGGCCTGGCGCTCTTCCTCTACGGCATCTCCACGATCCCCGAGACCGGCACGTTCTTCGACGCCGAGGTCCTGGTCCCGGCCGTGCTCGGCACCGTGCTGATCGTCGCCTTCGTCCCGTGGGCGCTCAACCGCCGCAACCTGCACCCGCTGATCGACCTCCGGCTCTTCTCGAACCGCAACATGACGATCGCGGTCGTCGCGATGTCGCTCTTCGCGATCTCGTTCTTCGGCGCCGGCCTGCTCTTCCCGCTCTACTTCCAGCAGGTCCGCGGCGAGGACGCGCTCCACGCCGGCCTCCTGCTCGCCCCGCAGGGCTTCGGCGCGATGATCACGATGCCGATCGCCGGCGTGCTGGCCGACCGGATCGGCCCCGGCAAGATCGTGCTGACCTCGATCGCCGTGGTCGCCGCCGGGCTCGTGATGTTCTCGACGCTGACCGACACGACGTCGTACGCGTTCTTGATGACCTCGCTGTTCATCATGGGCCTGGGCATGGGCGGCACGATGATGCCGATCATGTCGGCCGCCCTGGCCACGCTCCGGGCGCACACCATCGCGCGCGGCTCGACGCTGATGAACATCGTCCAGCAGGTCGCCGCCTCCGTCGGGACGGCCGTCTTCACCGTGCTGCTGACCAACGGGCTCAAGGAGGCCGAGCCCACGCCCGCGGGCGTCGCGGAGGTCTACGGCGGGGTCTTCGTGGTCGCCGCGGTCCTGGTCGCCCTCGTCCTGGTGCCGGCGTTCTTCCTGCCGCGCAAGAAGATCGAGCACCAGGTCGACGTCACGGTGCTGGCCGGTCACTGACCGGCGCCCGGCCCTCAGGCGGTGATCGCCTGGTCCGCCGGGGCCGCGCCGAGCAGCCGGTCGCGCAGCGCCACGAGGTCGCCGACGGCCTCGACGAAGCGGGCGGTGCTGTCGCCGACCTGGTGGTCGTCGAAGTAGTGGTGCCGCATGGCGACCCGGGCGAGGTGGTGCTCGTCGTGCTCGAGCCGGGCCGCGACCAGCCCGGCCAGCTCGGCCACGTCGACCTCGGCGAGCACGTCGGCGCACCGGCTCACCGGCACCTCCTGGCGCAGCCGCTCGGCGTCGTGGTGCCGGTCGGTGATGAAGAGCGGCCGGTCGGTGCGCAGGTAGAGCCAGTCCAGGCCGACCGAGGAGACGTCGGTGATCATCGCGTCGCAGTCCGGGATCACCGCGAGGATGTCGCCGTGGGTGACCGCACGGTGCTCCCCACCCGCGGCCGCGAGCAGGTCGAGGATCCGCCGGTGGCCGGCGGCGATCGCCGGCGTCCGGCTCGTGACGACCTTCGGGTGCGGCTTGTAGACCAACCGCACGTCGGGGACGGCGAGCACGGCCCGGACGACGTCGGGACCGACGGTGTCGACCGAGGTGTAGTCGTTGTAGTCCGCATCGCCCTCCCAGGTCGGTGCGTAGAGGACCGTGCGCCGCTCGCTGGGCTCGAGCACGGCCGGCGGGCGCAGGTCGAGCTGCGGGCGGCCGATCCGCACCAGCTTGCGGGTGTCGAGCTCGAGCAGCTCCGCGGCGTACCGGCGCACGGCCGCCTCGCCGGCGACGAAGACGCGGTCGTAGGCCTTGGCGTTGTTGCTCGCCATGCTCTGCTTGTCGCTCTCACCGTGGTTGATGTGGACGTGCAGCTTGCGGGCGTCGATGAGCGAGTTGAAGTTCAGCATCGAGTTGTTGCAGTAGAGGACGACGCGGGCCGCCGAGGCGGCGTAGAGGCCGGTCAGGTCGGCGAAGTCCTCGACGCAGGTGATCGGCAGGACGGTGCGCTCGCGGAGCACCGCGGCGGTCCGCTCGTCCCGCGTCACGACGCCGACGCGGTGGTGCTGGTCGAGCTGCTCCAGCACGGGCAGCCACTGGACGAGCTGGTAGCTGCGGGTCGGGTCGTCGGCGAAGTAGGCGAGGACGACAGCGTCCTGGACAGCGTGGATCACCGGGGAATGCTAGGTCCCCCGGGTCTCGCCCGGACCACCGGAGGGGGGCGTCCCCTCCCGGCTCAGCCGCGGTTGTGCGCGACCGCGTCGCGCACCAGCGCGACGAACGCGTCCTCGTCGATCCGGTGGCCCTCGGTGAGGTCGATGGCCCGGCGCGTCCCGGCGTCCAGGCTGGCGTTGAACAGCCCGGCCGGGTCGGGCAGCGAGGCGCCCCGGGCGAAGGTGAGCTTCACCTTGTCCCGGTAGGTCTCGACCGTGCAGACCAGGCCGTCGTGGGAGAACGTCGGCACCCCGTCGGGGTTGGAGGCCTTGCGCCACTTGGCCTCCTCGACGATGTCGGGGTCGGCCCGCTGGATCAGGGCCCGCACGGTCTCGACCGTCTCGCTGCGCCAGTCGCTCATCCTCGCAGGCTACGCCCGGCGCGCCCCGGCGACGAGCGCCTAGGAGGTGGTGGCGAGGACGAGGGGACGGACCTCGGCGGCGCCGGCCTGCCGGAGGGCCCGAGCGGCCAGCGTGAGGGTCCAGCCGGTCACGACCAGGTCGTCGACGAGCAGCACCCGGCCGCCGGCGGGGACGTCGGCCTGGAGGCCGGCCCGGCGACCGACCGCCGCGACCCGTTGCGCGGAGTTGGCCG
>JAEZKN010000124.1 GCA_023415395.1 Actinomycetes bacterium | reverse complement strand
CGCTCACCCAGCGCGAGCACGCCAACTTCGTCGCGGCGCTCGAGTCCGGCCTGGCCGACGGGGACGCGGAGACGACCGGCCGGCTGGCGTGGGACCTCTGGCTGTACTGGTGGCTGCGCGGCCACCTGCTCGAGGGCCGCAGGATCACGACCGCGGTGCTGGAGCACGACGTCCCCGACGACGTCCGGGTCCGGGCGCTCGCCGTGCTCGGGGCGATGAGCTTCGCCCAGGGCGACCTCGAGCAGGCCCGGTGCTGGGCGGAGGGGGCCGCGCTCGCCGAGGCGACCGGTGACCGGGCGGGCCAGGCCCACTGCGTCGCCGGCGTCGGCCTGGTCGCGCTGGCCGAGGGCGACCTCGAGGGTGCCGAGCGAGCGCTGCAGGCGGCGGTGCCGCTGTGCGAGAGCGTGGGGGAGAGCGAGGGCTGGCTCTGGACGCTCGCCCACATCTGGCAGGCGACGATCGCGCTGCTGCGCGGCGCCCCCGACCGCGCCGAGGAGCTGCTCGCCCCGGCGCTGGAGGCGGGCCGGCGCCGCGACGACCCGCTGGCCGTCTACATCGCACTGTTCACCGCGGCGCAGGTCGCCATCACGACCGGCGACGTCGAGCGCGCCCGCCGGCAGCTCGAGGAGGGCATCGCGCTGAGCCTCGACACCGGGGACCTGGCCAATCTCGCCTACTTCCTCGAGGCGCTCGCGGTCGTCGAGGCGCAGGCCGGCCGGCACCACCGGATCGGGGTCCTCCACGGCGCGGCGTCCCGGCTGCGCGAGTCCGTCGGCGCCAACGTCTACGGCTACTACCAGCCCGACGAGTCGCTGCTCGCCGCGGCGATCGAGACCGCCGCCGCCGCGCTCGGCGGCGACTTCGCACAGGCCGTCGAGGAGGGCCGTCGGATGGGCGTCACCGAGGTGGCGGCGTACGCCACCACCTGAGGCCCGAGCTGGGCCCAAGGCGGCCGCAAGCGGGCCGCAGGTGATCGCCAAGGAGCCGCCCCGAGGGTGGTGCCCATGGAGAACACCACCACCTGGCTTCCGGCCGGCTGGCAGCACCCGACCCGGGTCCAGCTGCCGACCGGCCACCACCTGCGCCCCATCCGCGAGAGCGACGTCGACCTCGACCTGCCGGCGGTCCTGGGCTCGCGGGAGCGGCTCTGGTCCATCTACGGCGTCGCCTGGGGCTGGCCGCCGGCGGGCATGACCCGCGAGCAGGACCGCGTCGACCTGGCCCGCCACGAGGCGGAGATCGAGGCGCACGAGTCCTTCAACTACGCGCTCTTCGACGCCGGCGAGACCGCGCTGCTCGGCTGTGTCTACGTCGACCCGCCCGAGAAGCCCGGCGCCGACGCCGAGATCTCGTGGTGGGTGGTCGACGACCTCGTCGGCAGCGAGGTCGAGGCCGCGCTCGATGCGCTGGTCCCCGCGTGGATCGCCCGCGACTGGCCACTGCGCAACCCCCGTTACGTCGGTCGCGACCTCACCTGGTCGGACTGGCTCGCCCTGCCCGAGCTCCGCTGACCAGGGCCTGCCCCTCTCACCCCACACGAAGGAAGAGACACGATGAAGAAGCACCTGCTGGCCGGGCTCGCGACCACCGTCGCCCTCCTCGGCCTGCTCGCCCCCTCCGCTCCCGCGCATGCTGCGAGCGAGTGGCAGGACGGCAAGCACGACGAGGACACCGTCGTCGACTGCATCACCGGCCTCCCGAGCACCGGCGTCCACGCCAACGTCAGCTGGCGCTCGCCCGACGGCGAGGTGCCGGAGGTCGGGGAGAAGTTCTACCTGCGCGGCTACATCGGGCTGGTCAGCCTGCCGTGCAGCGGCAAGGTGGCCGTGCTGCCGGAGGTGATGGTGCCGCGCGGGGTCGAGTTCGTCGACGAGGACGTGCGCTGGGACCTCACGAAGGCCGGCGACGACCAGGACCTGCACACCGGTGACCTGGCCTTCGACAACGGCGTCAACGGCGGGATCCTCATCGGCAACGCCGACTTCACGCCGTTCACCCTGCGGCAGGGCGACGTGCTGGAGTTCCAGTTCCCGGTGAGGGCCACCCGCGAGCTGAAGGGTCCCGCGACCCAGCGCCCGGAGTGCCAGGACCGCATCGACGGCACCGCGCCGTGCCCGATCAGCCAGGCCGGCGACCACTTCCAGGTGGGCTTCACCGTCGGCGGCCACGGTGGCGACAAGTACTACGTCACCCCCTACGTCGGCCTGTTCGCCGCAGCGGGCGGACAGGGCGGCGCGGTCAGCTCGACCACGACGGCGTCGTACGTCGCCAAGGCGGGCAAGCCCGCCAAGGCGAAGGTCGCCGTGGTCGCTGACCGCACACCGACCGGCAAGGTCGTCATCCTCGACAAGGGCAAGATGATCGGCAAGGCCGTGCTCGACGAGGGCGACCGCGGCCGGATCTCGATCGCGCTCGGCAGGCTCGCCACGGGCACGCACAAGCTGGTCGCGAAGTACCTCGGATCCGGCACCGTCGAGGGCTCGGTCTCCCGCCCGAAGACGGTCCGCGTCGGCTGATCCGCCACGCGGCGTGTCCTGCCCCCACGGGACCGTCGAGTCGGCGCGGAGTGCCCGCTTCGTCCCCATCCCCCGGGGGCGGAGCGGGCATGACGCGCCGAGTCGGCGTCCTCAGCCGGGCAAGACGCGCCGAGTCGGCGTCAGTGCCGGCGTCAGTGCCGGCGTCAGAGCTGGCGGAAGACGACCACCGTGCGCCGGCCGATGCTCAGCCGGTCGCCGGCCTTGACCTGCGTGCCGACCGGGAGCTTGAAGTCGGTCGAGAGCACGACCTCGGCGGTGTGGACCCAGTCCTGCTCCGGCAGCGAGATCCGCTGCGGCAGCCAGTCGGAGTTGAACCACAGCACGAAGGACTTGTCGACCTGCTGCTCGCCGCGCGGCCCGGGGGAGCGCAGCGGGGCCCCGGAGACGAACATCCCGATCGCGCGCAGGTGTGGGTCGTGCCAGTCGTCGCCGGTCATCTCGCGGCCGGACGGGTGCAGCCAGGCGAGGTCCTTGGGCCCGCCCTCGATCGTCGGCCGGCCCTCGAACCAGTGCCGCTGGCGCAGGGCCGGGTGCTCGCGACGCAGCCGGAGCGCGGTCTTGGTGATCTCGTAGACGTCGAGCCACGCGTCGTCGGGCCGCCAGTCGATCCAGGAGAGCTCGTTGTCCTGGGCGTAGGCGTTGTTGTTGCCGCGCTGGGTGCGGCCCCGCTCGTCGCCCGCGGTGATCATCGGGACGCCGTTGGACAGGCACAGCGTGGCCATCATGTTCGCCGCCTGCCGCCGCCGCACCGCCAGCAGGGCGGGGTCGTCGGTCTCGCCCTCGCTCCCGTGGTTCCACGACCGGTTGTTGTCGGTGCCGTCGCGGTTGTCCTCGCCGTTGGCCTCGTTGCGCTTGTGCTCGTAGCTCACCAGGTCGCGCAGCGTGAACCCGTCGTGCGCGGTGATGAAGTTGATCGAGGCGTACGGCGAGCGCCCGTCGTCGAGGTAGAGGTCGGACGAGCCGGCCAGCCGCGTGGCCACCGTGCGGATGCCCGCGGAGTGGTTGCGCCAGAAGTCGCGGATCTCGTCGCGGTACTGGTCGTTCCACTCCACCCACGGCGGCGGGAACTCGCCGACGCGGTAGCCGTCCATCGAGGCGTCCCACGGCTCCGCGATCAGCTTGACGTGGCGCAGGACCGGGTCCTGGCCGATCGCCATCAGCAGGTGGTTGTTCATGTCCACGCGGTGGTGGACGCGGGTGAGGGCGGACATCAGGTCGAAGCGGAAGCCGTCGACGTGCATCTCGGTGACCCAGTAGCGCAACGAGTCCAGGATCAGCCGCAGTGCGAACGGGTCGGCGGCGTTGACGGTGTTGCCGCAGCCGGTCACGTCCCAGTAGGCGTCCTGGAACGGGGCGCCGGGGCCGCCCTCGCCGACGCGGCAGTAGAACCCGCGGTCGTCGAGCCCGCGGAAGGACAGCGTCGGCCCGAGCGGACCGGCCTCGGCGGTGTGGTTGTAGACGACGTCGAGGATGACCTCGAGCCCGGCCTCGTGGAACGCCTTGACCATCTGCTTGAACTCGGTCACCTGCTGGCCGCGGTCGCCGTGGGCGGCGTAGGCGTTGTGCGGGGCGAAGTAGCCGATCGAGTTGTAGCCCCAGTAGTTGGTCAGCCCGCGCTGGACCAGCGCGGGCTCGGACACGAACTGGTGCACGGGCAGCAGCTCGACCGCCGTGATGCCGAGGTCTCGGAGGTAGTCGATGACCGCGGGAGTGGCCAGGCCGGCGTAGGTCCCGCGGAGCTCCGCCGGCACCCGGTCGTGCAGCGCGGTCATGCCCTTGACGTGCAGCTCGTAGATGACGGTGTCGCGCCAGCGGTGGCGGTGCGGAGGGTCGTCGCCCCAGTCGAAGCGGTCGTCGACGACCACGCCGAGGGGGACGTACGGCGCGGAGTCCAGCTCGCTGCGGCGCTCCGGGTCGTCGAGGTCGTAGCCGTAGATCGCGGGGTCGACGGTCAGGTCACCCGACACCGCCTTGGCGAAGGGGTCGAGGAGCAGCTTGTCCTCGTTGAAGCGCAGCCCCTGCTCGGGCTCCCACGGGCCGGCGACCCGGAAGCCGTAGCGGGTGCCGGGCCGCACCTCGGGGACCGCGCCGTGCCAGATGCCCAGCGCCTGCTCGGTCAGCCGGTGCTGGACCTCGTGCCCGTCGTCGTCGAAGAGCGAGACGAAGGCGGCGGTGGCGCGTGGTGCGTGGACCGCGAAGTTGGTGGCCTCCTCGGACCACGTGGCGCCGAGCGGCCAGTTGCGGCCGGGCCACACCGGTGCCCGGACGCCGGGGGCGCGCCACTCTCCTGGGGTCACCCGCACCATTGTTCCCGATGACCGGCAGAATGCCCGAGACCACCCGGAGAGCCCCGGACCGAGCAGCGAGAGGCAGGAGACGACATGGGCGAGTTCGTGCGACTGGAGGTGGCCGACGGCGTCGGCACCATCCGCCTGGACCGACCGAAGATGAACGCCCTCGACGTCCAGGTCCAGGAGGAGATCCGGGCGGCGGCGACGGAGGCCGCCGAGCGCGACGACGTCAAGGCGGTCGTGATCTACGGCGGCGAGCGGGTCTTCGCAGCCGGCGCCGACATCAAGGAGATGGCGGACATGTCCTACACGGACATGGTCCAGCGCTCCGGTGCCCTGCAGTCCTCGTTCACCGCGGTCGCCCGCATCCCGAAGCCCGTCGTCGCGGCGATCACCGGCTACGCGCTGGGCGGCGGCTGCGAGCTCGCCCTCTGCGCCGACGTCCGCTTCGCGGCGGAGGACGCGACGCTCGGCCAGCCCGAGATCCTGCTCGGCATCATCCCGGGCGCCGGCGGCACCCAGCGGCTCACCCGTCTGGTCGGCCCGAGCCGCGCCAAGGACATCATCTTCACCGGCCGCTTCGTGAAGGCCGAGGAGGCGCTCGCGATCGGCCTGGTCGACCGGCTCTTCCCTGCCGACCAGGTCTACGCCGAGGCGCTCGCCTGGGCGCGGCGGTTCGCCGGCGCCGCGTCGTACGCCGTGCGGGCGGCCAAGGAGAGCATCGACCGGGGGAGCGAGGTGGACCTCGAGACCGGCCTGGGGATCGAGCGCCCGCAGTTCGCGGCGCTCTTCGCGACCGAGGATCGCACGATCGGCATGCAGTCGTTCATCGAGAACGGGCCCGGGAAGGCGGAGTTCCGCGGGGCGTGAGACAACGTGGTTGAAATCATATATTCGATGCGGATTTCGTCTAGGTTGCTCCTGAGGCCGTGACCCTCGCGGCCGGGAGGAGACACAGATGTTCCGCAACACGCGCAGCCGCTGGGCGACGCTGACGTCGGGTGCCCTGGTCGCCGGCGGCCTGGTCGTCGCTCCGGCGGTCGCCGGCCTGAGCACCGCCTCGGCCGCCCCCGTGAGCCTGGGCTACACGTGCACCATCGTCGGCGGCGGCTTCACCGTCCCGCTGGACTCGACGATCACGCTCGACCTGACCGTCCCGGAGTCGGTCGCTCCCGGTGCCTCGGCTCCCGTGACCGTTGCGAGCACCATCGACATGGGCAGCACCTCGTTCGGGCCGATCACCGACCTCGCGGGGACGTTCACGATCCCGCTCACCGTCGGCGGCACCACCGTCGAGCTCAAGACCGCCTCCGCGTCTGCGCCCGTGACGGCTCTGGAGTACACGAGCACCACCTCGGGCAACCTCACCGCTCCCGCCGAGGCCGGCGCCGCGCCGATCACGGTCGGGACGATCGTCGGCAGCCTGAAGACCACGCCGTTCGACGCCGCCGCCCCGGCGACGTGCGTCCCGGACGAGGGACAGGACCAGACGGTCGGTGCGCTGACCGTCGACGGTGACGCCGAGCCGGAGCCGAGCGGCCTGCGCTACATCTGCACCGTCACCGGCGGCGGCTTCACCATCCCGATGGAGACCACCGTCGAGCTCGACGTCGTGCTGCCGGCGACCGCCGAGGCCGGCCGCGAGCTCCCGGTCGAGCTCGACGCGGTCATCGACATGGGCGAGGCCGCGATGGGCCCGATCAACGAGCTCAGCGGCACCTTCGACGTGCCGCTGACCGTCGGCGACGTCACGTCGGTGGTGACCACCGGGTCGTCCTCGGCGCCCGCCAGCGGCCTGGCCTTCGCGACCTCCGGCTCGGGCACCGTCACCGCGCCGGCCCAGGTCGGGACGGCTCCGGTCTCGGTCGGCACCATCACCGGCCACCTGACCACCACGCCGTTCAACCAGACGCTCGAGGTGCCGTGCGTCCCCGCGGACGGCCAGGACCTCACCGTCGGCTCGGTCGACGTCGAGAAGGCGGCCCCGGTCGCCGTCCCGGTCACCGGCAAGGTGCAGGTCTCGGGCACGCCCAAGGTCGGCAAGACCCTCAAGGCGGTCCCGGCCAAGGCCGCCGGCGCCAAGGTCGCCTACCAGTGGCTGGCCAACGGCAAGGCGATCAAGAAGGCGACCAAGGCCTCGCTGAAGCTGACCAAGGCGCTCAAGGGCAAGAAGGTCGCGGTCAAGGTCACCTACACCAAGGCCGGCTACCTCGACGTCGTCCAGACCTCGAAGGCCGTGAAGGTCAAGAAGTAGTCCAGCAGTAGCAGCACTCCAGCCGACCGGCCCCGACGCCTCTCCGTCGGGGCCGGTCTGCGTCTCCAGGTTTGCCGAGTGCGCGGCTGTGCCATCCTTCGCTCGTGGCCGAGCGGAGGACAGGGATGACGACGACCAGCCGGATCCGGACCGCGGTCGGCCAGCTCGTGTGGATCGCCGCCGTCGGGTGCGCGCTCTTCCTCGCCGTCGGGGCGCTGCTCGTCGCGCTCGACGCCAACCCCGACAACGCCCTGGTCAGGCTGGTCCTCGACGTGGCCGGCGTGCTCGACCTCGACGTCTTCTCGCGCCGCAACGGGGTCTTCACCTTCGACGGCGCGGACGCGGCCACCAAGAACGCGTTGGTCAACTGGGGGATGGCCGCGGTCGCCTACCTGATCGTCGGCCGGGTCCTCGAGCGCGTCGTGCGACCCTGACAGTCACGCTGTGACGCACCCGACCCTCCGGCGTGTTTCGACGCGAGTGACCGGACGGTAGCCTCACGGGCAACCGAGTGCACAGGAGGGGCCGAACCGGCCACACCACCATGAACATTGTCGTCTGTGTGAAGTACGTCCCCGATGCCACTGCCGACCGGCAGTTCGAGTCGGACAACACCGTAGACCGCGTCGGCGTCGACGGGCTGCTCTCCGAGCTCGACGAGTACGCCGTGGAGCAGGCCCTCCAGCTGAAGGAGAAGGCCGGCGACGACACCGTGGTCACCGCGCTGTGCATCGGCCCGGAGAAGGCCGTCGACGCGGTGCGCAAGGCGCTGCAGATGGGTGCCGACAAGGGCGTCCACGTCAGCGACGACGCGATCGCGGGCTCCGACTACGCCGCGACCTCGCTGGTGCTGGCCAAGGCGATCGAGAAGATCGGTTCGCCCGACGTCGTCATGTGCGGCATGGCCTCGACCGACGCCTCCGGCGGCGTCGTGCCGGCGATGCTCGCCGAGCGCCTCGGCCTGCCGCAGGTCACGCTCGCCTCGGTCGTCGAGACCCAGGGCGACCAGGTCCGCATCCAGCGCGACGGCGACACCGCCACCGAGGTCATCGGCGGCCAGATGCCGCTGGTCCTCTCGGTCACCGACCAGTCCGGCGAGGCCCGCTACCCGTCGTTCAAGGGCATCATGGCGGCGAAGAAGAAGCCGCTGGAGACCTGGTCGCTCAGCGACATCGGCGTCGACGCCAGCCAGGTCGGCCTCGAGGC
>JAEZKN010000098.1 GCA_023415395.1 Actinomycetes bacterium | reverse complement strand
CACCAGGTGCCACGCGGCCACGACGGGATGGCCGGCGACGGCGTCGAGCACGGCCAGCCCCGCGTCGGGCCCGAACGCCCGGCCGTGGGCGACGGCGCGGTTGACCTCGACCACCGGCCCCGGGGTGAGCCGGGCGAGCGCGACGTAGAGCGCGGCGATCCCGGCCCAGTCGGTGTCCTCCGCCCGCCGCGCGCGGGCGTGACCGGCGGCGATGGCGGCCTGCAGGACGTAAGTGCCGCCGCGCCGGCCCTCGGCGACCAGCTGCTCGGCCCGGTCGAGCACGGCGAGACCGCGACCGATCAGCAGCCGGTCCCAGCGGCGGCGGTCCTGCTCCTCGAGCAGCACCGGGTGACCGCCGACGTCGTGGCGGGCGCGCAGGCGCGAGCCCTGGAGCTCGAGCAGCGCCTGCAGCCCGAGCACCTCCGGCTCGTCCGGGACCAGGTGCGCGAGGACGCGCGCCAGCCGGATGGCCTCCAGCCACAGGTCGGGTCGCGTCCAGTCGGCACCGGCACTGGCGGCGTACCCCTCGTTGAAGATGAGGTAGACGACCGCCATCACGTCGCCCAGCCGCCGCGCGCGCTCGGCCCCGGTGGGGAGGTCGAGCTCCGTGCCGCTCTCGCGCAGCGTGCGCTTGGCGCGGGAGAGGCGCTGGCCCATCGTCGCGTCCTTGACCAGGTAGGCGCGGGCGATCTCCTGGGTGGTGAGGCCACCGACCAGGCGCAGCGTCAGCGCCGCGCGCGAGTCCGGCGGCAGCGCCGGGTGGCAGCAGATGAAGGCGAGGCGCAGGACGTCGTCCTCGATGTGCTCGACGGCTCCGGCGTGGTCGGGGTCCTCGGCCTCCGCGAGGCCCTGGGCGAGCTCCGCGGTGCGCCGACGCAGGGTCTCGTGGCGCCGGAACTGGTCGATCGCCCGGCGCTTGGCGACGGCGGTGAGCCAGGCGCCCGGGTTGGTGGGGACGCCCTGGTCCGGCCACTGCTCGAGGGCCGCGACCAGGGCGTCCTGCGCCAGGTCCTCCGCGAGGTCGAGGTCGCGGGTCATGCGCGCCAGTGCGGCGACCAGCCGCACCGCCTCGCGCCGCCAGACGGCGGTGATCGTCTCCTCGGTCGCGGTCACTGCCCTCCTACTGGCCGGCGTTGGAGAACATCTGCCGGATCTCGACCGAGCCCTCCCAGCCGGGCCAGTACTGCTGGTGGAGCTCGAGCACCCGCCGGGCGCCCTCCACCGCCTCCTCGTGGCTGCGCACCTCGGTGATGGCGTAGCCCCCGGCGACCTCCTTGCCCTCGGCGTACGGCCCGTCGGTCTGGGCGATCGACCCGTCGCGCAGGTGGATCTCGGTGCTGTCGCGCATCCCCGACAGCCCGCCTGCCTCGATCATGGTGCCGTCGGCGAACGCCTGCTCCATCTCCTTGCCCATCGCCTCGACGAGCTCGGGCGGCGGGTCGCCGATGTCCTCGACCATCTTCACGAACGTGATGTAGCGCATCTGTCTCTCCTGTCGTGGGGTGACGTGTCACCCAGGCGTCGGACCACGCCTGCTGCTTTCGACAGTGTGCGCCAGGGTTTCTCATCGGGGGTGCCGGCGTACTCCTCGTCCCAGTGATCGAGGGCGGATGGTCGATCGAGAGCGAGGTCGTGTGCCTGAGGCCGCGCTGGGGCGCGCTCTGGGGCACACGACCCGCCGTCGTCCTACGTGGCCGAGCGCTGACGCCAGCGGACCGGGGGGTCTCGATACGCTCGCTGGCGCTCGCTACTCGACCACCGAGGGGTGGTGGTTTCGAGACAGGCGCCAGGGCGCCTTCCTCAACCACCGGGGGGTGGGGTGGTTTCGAGACAGGCGCCAGGGCGCCTTCCTCGACCACCGGGGAGTCAGCTGGCCTTCTTGGCCGCCGTCTTCTTCGTCGTCGACTTCTTGGCGGTCTTCTTGGCCGCGGTCTTCTTCGCGGGCGCCTTCTTGGCTGCCTTCTTCGCAGGCTTCTTCTCCTCCTCCTCTTCCTCCGACGAGGAGGAGGACTCGCCGCGGGCGGTCTTGGCCGCGTCGACGGATCGCTGGAGGGCGGCGAGGAGGTCGACGACCTCGCCGGAGGACTTGGTGGAGGTGGCGGTGCGCTTGACCTCGCCGCCCTCGATCTTGGCCTTCACCAGGGCCTCGACGGCCTCGGCGTAGTCGTCCTCGAACTCGGTGGGGTCGAAGTCGCCGGCGAGGGTCTCGACGAGCATGTTCGCCATCTTGACCTCCTGCGGCTTCACCTCCCCGGTGTCGACGGAGAAGTCGGGGGTGCGGATCTCGTCGGGCCACATCATCGTCTGGAGGACGATCACGTCGTCCTTGACCCGCAGCACGCCGACGGTGGTGCGCTGCCGCAGCGCGACGGTGACCACGGCCATCCGGTCGGCGTCGAGGAGCGCCTGGCGCAGCAGGGCGTACGGCTTGGCGCCGGTCTTCTCCGGCTCGAGGTAGTAGGACTTCTCGAAGAGCATCGGGTCGATCTGCTCCGAGGGCACGAACTTCTCGACCGCGATCTCGCGCGACGACGTCGACGGCAGCTCGGCCATGTCGTCGTCGGAGAGGATCACCATCTCGCCGTCCTCGGTCTCGTAGCCCTTGGCGATGTCGGCGTAGGCGACCTCCTCCCCGTCGAGGGAGCAGACGCGCTGGTACTTGATCCGCCCGCCGTCCTTGGCGTGCACCTGACGGAAGGAGACGTCGTGGGACTCGGTCGCCGCGTACAGCTTCACGGGCACGCTGACCAGCCCGAACGAGACCGCGCCCTTCCAGATTGCTCGCATGATGGTCAGTATGACCCGCGAGCGCGTCTCCATTCATC
>JAEZKN010000015.1 GCA_023415395.1 Actinomycetes bacterium | reverse complement strand
CGTCGCTCGAGGATCACTGGGCGTGAGCAGCGACACAGCGCTCACCGGCTCGATCCAGGGCTAGCCTGACAGTGGTCCGTGGACTCCATCAGGGAGCCGCGAGATGACACCTTCGGGAGACTCCATGAGCGAGGAGACGGCGCCGTACGGCACCGGACCGGCAGCGGCGGCCGCGCCCATCAAGCGGATCCGCACCCACCATCTGCGCGAGATGAAGCAGCGCGGCGAGAAGTTCGCGATGCTCACCGCCTACGAGCAGTACGCCGCGCAGACGTTCGACGAGGCCGGGATCGAGGTCCTGCTGGTCGGCGACAGCGCGTCCAACAACGTGTTCGGCAACGAGACCTCGCTGCCGGTCACCGTCGACGAGCTGATCCCGCTGGTGCGCGCGGTCACCCGCTCGGCTCGGCGCGCGCTGGTCGTCGCCGACCTGCCGTTCGGCTCCTACCAGGCCTCCCCCGACCAGGCCTACCTCACCGCCGTCCGCTTCATGAAGGAGGCGAACGCCCACGCGGTGAAGCTCGAGGGCGGGGTCGAGATGGTGCCCCAGGTCCGCAAGCTCACCGAGGGCGGCATCCCGGTGATGGCCCACATCGGCTTCACCCCGCAGTCCGAGCACAACCTGGGCGGCTACCGCGTCCAGGGCCGGGGCGACGCGGCGAAGAAGGTGGTCGAGGAGGCGATCGCGATGGAGGAAGCCGGCGCCTTCGCCGTGGTGATGGAGATGGTCCCGGGCGACGTGGCCGCCGAGGTCACCGCATCCGTCGGCATGCCCACGATCGGCATCGGCGCCGGCGCCGGCTGCGACGGCCAGGTGCTGGTGTGGCAGGACGCCTTCGGCCTGCGCACGGGCCGGATGCCGCGCTTCGTCCGGCAGTACGCCGACCTGCACGGCGTGCTCCTCCAGGCGGCCAAGGACTACGCGGCCGACGTCAAGGCCGGCACCTTCCCCGCCGACGAGCACACGTTCTGACGGGTCTCGATACGCTCGCTGGCGCTCGCTGCTCGACCGCCGAGACCGGCTCCTCCCGGCGGTCGAGGAGCCGACCCGAGGGACGAGCGGCGGCGTAGCGGGGCAACCTGCGGGTACGGTCGCGCCATGCGCCGGCTCGCTCTCGGAACCCTCGCCCTCCTGCTCGCCACCCCGGCCCTCCCGGCCGCGGCCCACGCCCCGGCACCGGACGCGAGACCGGACGCGAGACCGGGGGCACAGGAGCGCGCGAAGTTCCCCGCGTTGCGGGCGACACGGGTCGTCACGGGGCTCGACCACCCGTGGGACGTGCGGCCGATCGGCGACGGCCGGCTGATCTACACCGAGCGCGACCGCGCCACCGTGTCGATCTGGGCGAACGGGCGCAAGCGGGAGGTCCGCGGCTTCCCGTCCGGCCAGGTCTGGGTCTCCGGCGAGACCGGCCTGATGGGCCTCGACGTCGCCCCCGGCTTCGCACGCAACCGCGTCTTCTACACCTGCCAGGGCGGGTCGACCGGGGGCAGCGGGCACGACGTGCGGGTCATGCGGTGGAAGCTCGACGACGGGCTGCGCCGGATCGTGAGCAGCAAGAAGCTCCTCGGCGGCATCCCCGCCACCAGTGGCCGGCACGGCGGCTGCCGGGTGCTCGCGGTCGGCGACCGGCTCTACGTCGGCACCGGCGACGCGGCCACCGGCACCAACCCGCGCGACAAGAAGTCCCTCGGCGGCAAGACGCTCTGCCTCAACGCGACCTCGGGCAAGCCCTGCGGCTCCAACCCCTTCGTCAAGGCGGGCAACCGCAACAAGCGCTACGTCCACACCTACGGCCACCGCAACGTCCAAGGCCTCGACCGGCGCCGGGACGGCACGCTGTGGTCGGTCGAGCAGGGGTCCTACCGCGACGACGAGGTCAACCGGCTGCGCAACGGCGGCGACTACGGCTGGAACCCGGTCCCCGGCTACGACGAGAGCGTCCCGATGACCGACCAGGGCCTGCCGGGCAAGCAGATCGCCGCCGCGTGGAGCTCGGGCAACCCGACGATCGCCACCTCCGGCGGCGGCTTCGTGCACGGCAAGCGCCTCGGCCGCTACGACGGCACGTTCGCCGCTGCCGCCCTGGCCGGCGAGCGGGTGGTGTTCCTGACCCTGTCCAAGGCCGGCAAGCTGCGCAACGTGCAGGTGCCCGCCGGGCTGCGACGCTTCGGACGACTCCGCACGGTCGTCGACGGGCCGGGCTCGGTCTTCTACCTGACCACCGACAACGGCGGCGGGAACGACGCGATCATCGCCGTGCGCCCTCGCTAGCCGCCGGCCACCAGCACGGTCGCGGACCACAGCGCGACCGCGGCCACCGCGACCCACGGCACCCACCGGGGGTGGAGGGTCCACCACGCGCACGCGACGACGAAGAGCGCGAGCCACGCGAGGACCAGCAGCACCACGGCCCACCAGGGCAGGAAGAGCACGCTGGCGCCGTACAGGAAGAGCGCACAGGCCATGCCGGCCATGCCGACGAACGGCCACGGCGAGACCGGCGCTCGCTCAACGGTCATCGGTGCGGAGATCCGCTCAGTCGTCGTTCCAGTTCGGATCGTTGTCCCACTTCTCGTTGCGCTCCTCGGCCGTCTGCAGCGCGCGCTCGGCCTCGGCCCGCGACGCGTAGGGCCCGAGTCGGTCGATCGCGGGGCACATCGTCTCGCTCGTCTCGACCCGGTGGTGCTTCGTGCAGAACCAGAAGTCACTCATGGCAGTGAAACTACACTCGCCGCGTGCCTGCTCTCCTCCGTGACGTGCCCGCCGCCATCCCGCGTCCCGAGTACGTCGGGCGGGAGGCTCCCGAGCGGTTCACCGGGTCAGAGGTCAAGGACGCCGAGACCATCGAGCGGATGCGCGCGGCCTGCCGGCTCGCTGCCCAGGCGTGCGAGCTGGTCGGCACCCACGTGGCGCCGGGCGTCACCACCGACGAGCTGGACCGGATCGGGCACGAGTTCCTCTGCGACCACGGTGCCTACCCCTCGACGCTGGGCTACCGCGGCTTCCCGAAGTCGCTGTGCGCCAGCGTCAACGAGGTGGTGTGCCACGGCATCCCCGGCGACCGGGTGGTGCTGGACGGCGACATCGTCAACATCGACATCACGGCCTACCTCGACGGCGTGCACGGCGACACCAACGCCACGTTCCTCGCCGGCGACGTCGACGAGGAGTCCCGGCTGCTGGTCGACCGCACCCGCGAGGCGCTGGCGCGCGGCATCAAGGCGGTCCGCCCGGGGCGCCGGATCAACGTCGTCGGCCGGGTGATCGAGAGCTACGCCGCGCGGTTCGGGTACGGCGTCGTGCGCGAGTTCACCGGCCACGGGATCGGCACCGCGTTCCACAGCGGCCTGGTGGTGCCGCACTACGACGACCCGGCCTACGACGACGTGATCCGGACCGGCATGACCTTCACGATCGAGCCGATGCTCAACCTCGGCACCCACGAGTGGGACATGGCCGACGACGGCTGGACCGTGCTCACCCGGGACCGCCGCCGCAGCGCGCAGTTCGAGCACACGATCCTGGTGACCGCCGACGGGGCCGAGATCCTCACCGAGCCCTGACGCCGCGCACCTTCCGCCCGGCGTACCGGACCGCGTGCCGGCCGGCCCCGACCGGGCCGAGCAGGTTGACCTTGGCCGGCGGCCGGTGCTTCTCGAGCACGGCGACCAGCCGCTCGGCCGCCACCTCGGGCGGGTCGGCGAAGACCTCCTGGACCTTGGCGAAGGGCTTCATCATCCGCTCCCCCGCCTCGCCGACGGCGTGGGCGCCGGTGAGCTTCTCGGTCAGCATCATCCCGGGGTTGAAGCCGACCAGGTGCACGCCGGCATCGGCGTACTCCTTGCGCACGCTCGCGGTGAAGCCCGCCACCCAGGCCTTCGTCGCACCGTAGGCCGTCGTGTACGGCGTGGCGCCCGCGTTGTCGCCGCGGCCCAGGATGTTGACCACGACACCGCCGGTGCCGGCCATCCGGGTCACCGCCGCCCGGGTGCCGTGGTAGGTGCCCAGCGCGTTGACCTCGATCGCGCGGCGGAACTCGCCCGGCTCGAGGTCGAAGGCGCGTCCCACCGGGTTGCTCGCGGCCGCGTTGTTGACCCAGACGTCGACCCGGCCCCAGGTCGCGACGGCGAGGTCGGCGAGGGCCTCGACCTCGACGGCGTCGGTGACGTCGCAGCCGGTCGCGACGGCGTCGATCCCCCGAGCCCGCAGGTCGGCGGCCTGCTCCTCGGCCTCGTCGGACCACGGGCCGGAGATCACCAGCCGGGCGCCACGACCGGCGAGCACCTCGACGAGCACCCGGCCGAAGCCCCGGGTGCACCCGGTCACCACGACCACCTTGCCTGACAACGACCCCACGGCTCCTCCGCTCCCCTGTGTGCGCACAACCTAGGAGAATCGCGCACTCGCCGGGGCCGTTCCCGAGGGGTGGATCAGGTCAGCTCGTCGAAGTCACGCTCGCCGGTCTCGGCGAGCCGGCGCTCGACCCGCAGGACCGCGGCCTCGTGCTCGGGGTCGCCCGACATGGCAGCAGCCAGCCGCAGCCAGGGCAGCGCCTCGGCGTACCGGCTCTGTCGCTCGAGGGAGCGTCCGAGGGCGTGCAGCGCCCAGTCGTCGCTGGGGTTCTGCTCGACCAGCCAGGTGAGCTCGGCCTCGGCACGCTGGAGCTGGGCCCGCATGAGGAAGGCCCAGGCGCGCAGCGTCCGCAGCCCCGCGTTGCCGGGCTCGTCGGTCAGGGCCGGCTCGATCACGTCGAGCGCCTGCGCGGGCGCCCGCCGCGCCAGCAGGTCGTAGGCCGTGCGGAACGCCGCCTCCGGGGCGGCCTGACCCGGGAAGACCAGCGGTGGTGCCGTGAGCTCGTCGTCGTTCACGCCGTCCACGCTACGTCAGCGGGCTAGAGCGGACGGTCGTGCAGGATCCGCTGGAAGAGGACGTGGTCGCGCCACTGCCCCTGGATGTAGAGCAGCTGCCGGGCCACCCCGATGCGGGTGAACCCGCTGCGCTCCAGCACCCGTTGGCTCGCGACGTTCTCCACCATCGTCCCTGCCTCGAGCCGGTGGAGCCCGATCTCGGTCGCCTCCTGCACGAGGAAGCCGGTCATCGCCGTCGCCAGCCCACGCCCCTGGTGCTCGTGGTCGACCCAGTAGCCGACGACCGCGCTGAGCATGTGGGCCCGCACGAGGTTGGTGATCAGCCCCCGCCCGACCACCTGCCCGCCGTGGGTCAGCAGGTAGCTGTAGGTCCGCCCCTCCTCGGCGGCCGTCACCAGACGCTGCGCGTCGAGCCGCTGGCCGGCGTCGGTCCAGAAC
>JAEZKN010000008.1 GCA_023415395.1 Actinomycetes bacterium | reverse complement strand
TGCGGTGCGGCACGTCTCGCGCGCCACCGAGCGAGAGCGCAGCCACGTGCACGCGATCGCGGCACACCTGCGCGGCGACTCCCGCCCGCTGGTGCGGCACCTGGCGACCTATCCGCGCGATGCCGTGCTGCTCTCGACGGCAGTGCCGACGATCGCGTTCGCCGGCGTCACCGAGGTGCCCGAGGAGGCGTGGGCGATCGTCGAGCGTGCGGTCCCGGCGTACGGCGACGACTGGTGGTTCACCGGCCTCCTCGCGTTCGTGCGGCAGGAGCAGCGGCGCTTCGACGAGGCGATGGAGCTGTCCTGCCGCTCGCTCGAGGTCGAGCCCGGCGCCGGGCACTCCGCCCATGCCCGGGCCCACGCCCACTACGAGACCGGCGACCACCAGGCCGGCCTCGCGTGGATGGACGGCTGGGTCACCGGGGACGGCGCCTCGATCGAGAGCCTGAGCCACTTCTCGTGGCACGCGGCGCTGCACGAGCTCTCCCTCGGCGACCTCGCCGCCGTCCGGCGTCGGTACGACGCGCAGCTGCGCCCTGAGCACGGCCTCGGGTGCCGCGCGCTGGTCGACACCGGCTCGCTCCTCTTCCGCTGGGCGATCACGCCGGACGCGTTCGGCGTCCCGGAGATGGCCGTCGTCGCCGACGTCGCGGGTCGCGACACCCTGGAGCGCCCGGCCACCCCGTTCCTCGGCCTGCACGCGGCCGTCGCGCTGCTGGCCCTCGGCGACACCACCGGACTCGCCGCGCTCGCCGCCTGGGCACGGCAGCACCGGCACCCCGTCCAGCGCGAGGTGGTCGCCCCGTTGGCCGAGGCACTGCGCCTGATGGCGTCCGGGCGCAGCGGTGCCGCTGCCGACGCCCTCGCCGCACTGACGCCCCAGGTGCGCCGCCTCGGCGGGTCGGACGCCCAGCGCGAGGTCGTCGAGGAGGCCCGGATCGCCGCCCTGCTGCGCTCGGACCGCTTCGAGGAGGCACGCGCGCTCCTCGACGACCGGCTCGACCGGCGTCGGTCGCCGCGCGACGAGCGGTGGCGCCAGGAGTGCACCGCACCGGGCGGCGCGGAGCTGCTGCTCAGGCTGTCGTGATCTCGCCGCCGTCGACGGCGATCTTCACCGGCGGGAGCGGCGAGGAGGCCGGACCGTTGGACACGGAGCCGTCCTCGATCGAGAACTTGCTGCCGTGACAGGTGCAGTTGATGGTGCCGCCCTTGATCTCGGTGACCGGGCAGCGCTGGTGGGTGCAGATCGACGAGAAGGCCTTGAAGTCCCCCTCGGTGGGCTGTGTCACCACGATCTTCTGGTCGGCGTAGATCTTGCCGCCGCCGACCGGCACGTCCGAGGACGGGCCGAGCTTCTCCCCCGCGGCGACGTCGGGAGCGGAGCCCGACGAGCCCCCGTCGTCACCGCCGCACGCGGCGAGGAGTGGCACGCCCACGCCCAGCGCGGCCGCCCCGGTCAGCGTCTTGCGGCGCGAGATCCCCATGGTCACGATCGTCCCCCATCGGATGCGGTGGTTGAAGGTTCACCCTACAAACGCACGGGAGCACCGCTGGGTTCGGATCTGCGCATGAGAACTCGGTGAGAAAAGTCAGCTCGCCTTCTTCTTGGCGGCCGTCTTCTTCGCCGGGGCCTTCTTCGCCGTCTTCCTCGCCGTCTTCTTCGCCGTCCTCGTGGCGACCGGCTCCGCGGCCGGGGCCTTCCGGGCGGCGGACTGGTGGGCGGCCCGGCCCTCGAGCAGCGGGGCGAGGAACTGGCCGGTGTAGCTCTCCGGCGTCGCCGCCACCGCCTCGGGCGTGCCCTCGGCGACGACGGTGCCGCCACGCGACCCACCCTCGGGGCCCATGTCGACCAGCCAGTCCGCGGTCTTGATGACGTCGAGGTTGTGCTCGATGACCAGCACCGTGTTGCCCTGGTCGACCAGCCGGCCCAGCACGAGCAGCAGCTTGCGGATGTCCTCGAAGTGCAGGCCGGTGGTCGGCTCGTCGAGCACGTAGACGGTGCGGCCGGTGGACCGCTTCTGCAGCTCGGAGGAGAGCTTCACGCGCTGCGCCTCGCCACCCGACAGCGTGGTCGCCGGCTGGCCGAGTCGCACGTAGCCCAGGCCGACCTCGACCAGGGTCTTCATGTGCCGGGCGATCGCCGGGACGGCGGCGAAGAACTCGGCAGCCTCCTCGATCGGCATGTCGAGGACCTCGGCGATGGTCTTGCCCTTGTAGTGGACCTCGAGGGTCTCCCGGTTGTAGCGGGCGCCGTGGCAGACCTCGCACGGGACGTAGACGTCCGGCAGGAAGTTCATCTCGATCTTGATCGTGCCGTCGCCCGAGCACGCCTCGCAGCGGCCGCCCTTGACGTTGAAGGAGAACCGGCCCTGCTGGTAGCCGCGCATCTTCGCCTCGGGGGTGGAGGCGAAGAGCTTGCGGATGTGGTCGAAGACGCCGGTGTAGGTCGCCGGGTTGGAGCGCGGCGTCCGGCCGATCGGCGACTGGTCGACGTGGATCACCTTGTCGACGTGCTCGAGGCCGGTGATCTTCTGGTAGCGCCCGGGCACGGCGCGCGCGTTGTAGATCTGCTTGGCCAGCGAGGTGTAGAGGATGTCGTTGACCAGGGTCGACTTGCCCGACCCGGACACGCCGGTGACGGCGACGAACAGGCCGAGCGGGAACGCCACGTCGACGTTCTGCAGGTTGTGCTCGCGCGCGCCGTGGACCTTCAGCTCACGGCCCTTGGTGCGGGGCCGACGGACCTCGGGCACCGGGATCTCGCGCCGCCCGGAGAGGTACTGCCCGGTCATCGAGTCGGGGTGCGTGAGCAGGTCGGCGACGTTGCCGCTGTGGACGACCTGGCCGCCGTGCTCGCCGGCGCCCGGCCCGATGTCGACGACCCAGTCGGCCACCCGGATCGTGTCCTCGTCGTGCTCGACGACGATGAGGGTGTTGCCGAGGTCCTTGAGCCGGACCAGGGTCTCGATCAGGCGGTGGTTGTCCCGCTGGTGGAGACCGATCGAGGGCTCGTCGAGGACGTAGAGGACGCCGACCAGGCCGGCGCCGATCTGCGTCGCGAGCCGGATGCGCTGCGCCTCGCCGCCGGACAGCGAGCCCGAGGGCCGGTCCAGGGAGAGGTAGTCGAGGCCAACGTCGAGCAGGAAGTTGAGGCGCTCCTGGATCTCCTTGAGCACGCGCTCACCGATCTGGCGCTCGCGGGCGGTGAGGTCGAGGTTGCGGAGGTAGTCGGCGGTCTCGTTGATCGGCATCGCGCAGACCTCGGCGATGTTCTTGCCGCCGTCCTCGATCGACCCGCCGAGCGTGACCGACATCGACACCGGCTTGAGCCGGCTGCCGTGGCAGGTCGGGCAGGGAACCTCCCGCATGAAGCCCTCGTAGCGCTCCCGGCTGGTGTCGGACTCCGCCTCGTTGTGGCGGCGGGCGATGTAGGCGCCCACCCCCTCGAACTCGGCGTAGTAGGCCCGCTGGCGCCCGTAGCGGTTGCGGGTGACCACGTGCACCTTGGTCGGGTGGCCGTTCAGGATCGCCTTCTGCGCCTTGGCCGGCAGGTCCTCCCAGGGCGTGTTGAGGTCGAAGCCGAGCTCCTCGCCCAGCGCGCCCATCAGCCGCAGGAAGTAGTCGGCGACGTGCGCCTGGCTCCAGGGCTGGATCGCACCCTCGCCCAGCGTGGCCTGCGGGTTGGGCACGACCAGCTCGGGGTCCACCTCGAGCCGCGTGCCGAGGCCGTGGCAGGCCGGGCAGGCGCCGAACGGCGAGTTGAAGGAGAACGAGCGCGGCTCGAGCTCGTCGGTGTCGATGGGGTGCTCGTTGGGACAGGCCATCTTCTCGCTGAACCGCAGCTCGCGCCCGGGGTCCTTTGCGTCGAGGTCGACGAAGTCGAAGAGCACCAGTCCGCCGGCGAGCTGGAGCGCGGTCTCGACGGAGTCGGTGAGCCGGCGCTTGGAGGACTCCTTGACCGCGAGGCGGTCCACGACGACCTCGATCGTGTGCTTCTTCTGCTTGTCCAGCTTCGGCCCATCGGTCGCCAGGGAGTCGAGGGCATGGGTCTCGCCGTCGACCCGGGCGCGGGAGAAGCCCTGGGTCTGCAGCTGCTTGAACAGCTCGACGTACTCGCCCTTGCGACCGCGGATGACGGGGGCCAGCACCTGGAAGCGGCGCCCCTCCTCGAGCGCGAGCACGCGGTCGACGATCTGCTGCGGCGTCTGCCGCTCGATCGGCGCGTGGCAGGTCGGGCAGTGCGGCCGGCCCGCGCGCGCGTAGAGCAGGCGGAGGTAGTCGTAGACCTCGGTGATCGTGCCGACGGTCGAGCGGGGGTTCTTGGAGGTGGACTTCTGGTCGATCGAGACCGCCGGAGAGAGACCCTCGATGAAGTCGACGTCGGGCTTGTCCATCTGGCCGAGGAACTGGCGGGCGTACGCCGAGAGCGACTCGACGTAGCGACGCTGGCCCTCCGCGAAGATCGTGTCGAAGGCCAGCGAGGACTTGCCGGAGCCGGAGAGGCCGGTGAAGACGATGAGCGCGTCGCGGGGAAGGTCGATCGAGACGTCCTTCAGGTTGTGCTCCCGGGCTCCCCGGATGATGAGCTGGTCCGCCACTGCGTGATCCCCTCGCTTCGAACAGGTGTTCGCCATCGTAACCGGCGCAGACCAGCCACAACCAACCGCCGCGCGCCCGTGTTCCCCACGATCTCACGCGCCACCGACAGTTCCCCGATCCGGCAGGATGGACGCATGGCCGACGCCCTGGACCGTCCCCTGGACCATCCCCTGGACCTCACCGCAGCGACCCGGCGGCTGGTGCGCACCGCCGACACCCTGACCGACGCGCAGCACGCCGAGCCGAGCGGCCTGCCCGGCTGGACGCGCGCCCACGTGCTCGCCCACCTCGCGCTCAACGCCGAGGGGCTGGCGGCGGCGCTCGGGGGGATCGTCGAGGGCCGCCGGGTGCCGGTCTACCGGTCCCAGCAGGCGCGCGACGAGGACATCGAGACGCTCGCCGCCGCCTCCCCGGGCATGGTGCGCACCCGCCTCCTGGGCGGCTGCACCGCCCTGTCCGACGCGATCGGCGCCGTACCCGACGACGCGGCGCAGACCACGATCGAGCGGGTCCCGGGCGGGCCCGTCTTCCCCGCCGGCGAGGTGCCGTGGATGCGGCTGCGCGAGGTCGAGATCCACCACGCCGACCTCGGCGTGGGCTACGCCCGCTCGGACTGGGAACCTGCCTTCGCGACCGGCCTGATCGACTGGCTGGTGAGCCGCAACGACGCGGAGCCGCCGTTCCTGGCGCGGGCGACGGACGTGGACCGCACCTGGACCTTCGGCGCGGGTGGTCCGGTCGTGAGCGGCCGGGCGGCCGACCTGGCCTGGTGGCTGACCGGCCGCGGGGCGGGCGAGGGACTGACGAGCGAGGGCGGCGAGCTGCCGCAGATCGGAGCGTGGTGATGACGTACACGGGTGAGGTCACGGTCGGGGGCGTCCCCGACGTGCGGGAGCTGGAGCACCTGAGGATCGCGAAGCTCGCGGTCGACGAGAAGATGTCGAACAACTGCTACCTGCTGACCTGCCGCGAGACCGGCGAGCAGGTGCTGATCGACGCGGCCGACTCCGCCTCCGCGCTGCTCCCCCTCATCGGACCTGCCGGGCTGACCGCGGTGATCACCACCCACCAGCACTGGGACCACCACCGCGCGCTGGCCGAGGTCGTGGCCGCGCCGGGCGCCGCGGTGGTCGCCGGCGCGCCCGACGCGGCCGCGATCACCGAGCAGACCGGCGTCCCCGTGGACCGGTCGGTCGGCCAGGGCGACACGGTCGCCGTCGGCGCGTGCGAGCTCTCGGTGATCGCGATCGCCGGCCACACGCCCGGCTCGATCGCGCTGCT
>JAEZKN010000610.1 GCA_023415395.1 Actinomycetes bacterium | reverse complement strand
CCGCGGCGATGGCGTCGTTGCGCGCGACGGCCCCGAGCCGGGCGCCCTGACCGGCGACGAAGGACGCCGCGAGCCGGCCGATGCCGAAGACCGGGCGCGGCAGCCCGTGGTCGCCGTCGCCGAGCGGGTCGAGCACGCAGTCGGGGAGGTAGCCGTCCCAGGGGGCGGGGTCGGCGGCGGCGTACCGCGCCAGCAGCGCGGCCTCGCTCGCGCGGACGTCGGCCTCGGTCTCGAGGGCCCGCAGCAGGGCGGGGTCGTCGCCGAGGTGCTCGAGCACGACGCGCACGCCGTCGGGCGCGAGCTCGTCGTAGCGCGCCTGACGGCGGGCGAGCTCGGCGTCGTCGACGACGATCGGGGTGATCGCCAGCAGTCGCATGAGGTCCTCCTCCTGGGTGGGCTCAGACGCCGAGGTACGCCTCGCGCACCCGCGGGTCGTCGGCCAGGTCGGCGGCGGGGCCGTCGAGGACGATGGAGCCGCTCTCGATGACGTACGCCCGGTCGGAGATGGCCAGCGCCTGCGAGGCGTTCTGCTCCACGATGAGCACGGTCACGCCGGTCTCGCGGATCCGCTGGATGGCGCTCAGCACCTGGGCGACCAGGTTGGGGGCCAGGCCGATCGACGGCTCGTCGAGGGTGAGGCAGGTGGGCCGGGCCATCATCGCCCGGCCGATGGCCAGCATCTGCTGCTGGCCGCCGGACATCGTGTCGGCCCGCTGCGTCCGCCGCTCGGCGAGGATCGGGAAGAGGTCGAAGACCTCGTCCAGCGAGCTGCGGATCGTCGATCGCGACTGGGTGTAGGCGCCCATCTCGAGGTTCTCGCTCACCGCGAGGTGGCCGAAGAGGGCCCGGTCCTGGGCGACGTGGACCAGCCCGGAGCGCACGATCCGGTGGGGCCGCTGGCCCTGGATCTCCTGGCCGTCGAAGCGGATCCGGCCCCGGGTGGTGCCGATCAGCCCGGCGACCGCGCGCAGCGTGGTCGTCTTGCCGGCACCGTTTGCGCCGATCAGCGAGACGATCTCGCCGCGGTCGACGTGCAGCGTGAGGCCGTGCAGGATCTCCAGGCGCCGGTAGCCGGCGTGGACGTCGTCGAGCTCGAGCATCATGCGTAGTCCTCTCCGAGGTAGGCCTCCACGACGCGGGGGTCGCGGACGACCTCCTGCGGGTCGCCCAGCGCGAGCTCGCGGCCCTCCGCCATCACCAGCAGCCGCTCCGAGAGCGCCATCACCGCCGCCATGATGTGCTCGACGAACATCACCGTGACGCCGTCGGCGTGGATCTCGCGCAGCAGCTCGATGATCGGCGCGCGCTCGGCGGGCACCAGGCCAGCGAGCACCTCGTCGAGCAGCAGCAGCCGGGGCTCGAGGGCCAGCGCGCGGGCCAGCTCGAGGCGCTTGAGGCCCGCGGTCGGCAGGCTGGCCGACGGGGTGTGGACGTAGTCGGCGAGCCGGACCCGCTCGATGACCTCCAGCGCGCGCCGGCGGGCATCGCGGCGCGAGCGGTGTCGGTGGTGGGCCGCCACGGCGACGTTCTCCAGCACGCTCATCGACTCGAAGGGGCGCATCAGCTGGAAGGTCCGCACCAGCCCGGCCGAGGCGACCTTGGCCGCCGGCCAGCCGGTGATGTCCTGGCCGTCGAAGACCACCCGGCCGCTGGTGGGCGCGATCTGCCCGGCGAGCAGCGAGAAGAGCGTGGTCTTGCCGGCGCCGTTCGGGCCGATGATGCCGAGGAACTCGCCGTCCTCGACGGTCACGTCGACGTCGCTCACGGCCCGCAGGCCGGAGAACGACTTGGTCAGCTGGTCGACCTGGAGCAGCGTCATGAGCGGAACCGATCGCGCAGGGTGCCGTAGATGCCCTTGGGCATGAACAGCACGATGAGGATGAGCAGGGCGGCGTAGACCGCGACGTCGAGGCCGCTGACGCCCTGGAGGAAGTCGAGGTACGCCGGCGGCTCGCGCAGCAGGTCGGCGATCCACTCCGAGAGCGGGCCGACGATGAGCGCGCCGACCAGCGGGCCCCAGATCGTGCCGATGCCGCCGATGACCGCGGGGACGATGGCGTTGACCGACACCGCGGAGCCGAAGCCCTGCTCGGGACCGACGAAGAAGTAGTACTGGGTGTAGAACGACCCGGCGACGGCGGTCAGCGCGCAGCTGGCCGCGACGGTGACGAGCCGGACCCGCATCACGTCGATGCCCAGCGACGCCGCGGCGACCTCGTCGTCGCGGACCGCCTGGGCGTACTGCCCGGTGCGCGAGTGGACGAAGGCGATGGTGCCGAGCAGGCCGATCGCCAAGATGGCCAGCGGGATCCAGAAGTAGATCGGGCTGCCGGCCTTCCACTGCATCATCGTCCAGGAGTCCTCCGAGAGGATCGGGACGTTGAAGCCCTCGGTGCGGTTGAGCACGTCGAGGTTCTGCACGCCGAGCAGGAAGACCATCGCGAAGGCGAAGGTCGCCAGCGCGAAGTAGGGCCCGGCCAGCTTGTAGCGCAGGCACAGGTAGGCGATGAGCGTGCCGGCGGCGGCCGCGATCACCGCGCCGACGACCATCGAGATCCACGGCGAGACGCCGTGCTCGACCAGCAGGTAGGCGTCGGTGTAGGCGCCGATGCCGAAGAACGCCGCGTGGCCGAAGCTGAACATGCCGCCGTAGCCGCTCATGAGGTTCCACCCCACGGCCATGATCGCGAAGATCAGCGTGCGGACCGCGACGGTCTCGGTCTGGTCGTCGAGCACGAAGGGCAGCACCGCGAGCACGGCCACCAGGACGGCGAGCACCGTGTAGGAGCGGGCCGCGCTGCGGTCGCGCAGCCGCGGGTCGTCGGCCGAGACGGTCGGGGTCGGTCGTTCGGTCACGGTCGTCATGAGGAGGCTCCGAGGATTCCCTGCGGCCGGAAGAAGAGCACCAGCACGAAGACGGCGAACACCAGGATCAGCGACCCGGTGCCCGGGAAGTAGAGGGCCCCGACGGTCTGCACGAGGCCGATGACCAGCCCGCCGAGCAGGGCGCCGGTGACGCTGCCGAGCCCGCCGAGGACCACGATCACGAAGGCCAGGATCGTGAACTGCTCGCCGACGGTGGGCGTGAGGCTGAGGAACGGCGCCATCAGCCCGCCCGCGACCGCGACGCACGCGGCGCCGATGCCGAAGGTCAGCGCGTAGATGCGGCGCACGTCGACGCCCACCAGCGACGCGCCCTCGGCGTTGGCGGAGACGGCACGGATCGACATGCCGAAGGAGGTCCTGCGCAGCAGCAGGATCAGCGCGGCCGCGACGAGCACGGCGCCGCCGAAGGCGATCAGCCGCTCGTAGGACGCCACCGCCCCGAAGATCTCCAGCGAGCCCTCGACGCTGCCGGGCACGCGCACCGGCCGGCCGCCGAAGACCATCAGCAGGACGTTGACGATCAGCAGGCCCAGGCCGAGGGTGACCAGGAGCGGACCCTCGTGGCTGCCGGAGAGCGTGAGCTTGTTGAGCAGCGCGGCCTGGACGAGCACGCCGAAGAGGAACATCACCGGCACGGCCAGCAGCGTCGCGAGGTAGACCGGGATGCCGCCGGAGGTGGTGAGCTCGTAGACGAGGTACATCGCCAGCGTCAGCATCGCGCCCTGGGCGAAGTTCACGATCCCGAGCACGCCGAAGATCAGGGTCAGGCCGACCGAGACCAGCGCGTAGACGCCGCCGAGCAGCAGGCCCGTCACCACGGACTGGGTGACCAGGTCGGTGTCGCGGCCGCCCACGGCGTACACGAGGACGACGCCGAGGACCACGGCGGCGACCGTGCCGAGCGGCACGGCCAGGCGGGGCGTACGCCGTCGCGACCTCTCGTCCGGTGGTGACTCGGGTGCCGGCGCGGCGGCCGTGCTCGTCTCCGTCATGTATCTCTCCTCCTCGTCGGCGGCTGGTCGGCGGCTCGTCGGCGGCGCGTCGGCTCAGCGGCCGGCCGGGTAGACGATGTCGGCGGTCTTCACGTCGTCGGGGAAGACCTGCTCGATCGCGCCGTCGCGGATCTGCATGACCGTCACCGAGGCGTTCTCGTTCTCCCCCGCGTCGTCGAAGGTGATGGGGCCGGGGAACTCCAGCAGCGGGTCGTCGACCTCCAGCTCGGAGATCGCGTCGCGCAGCTCCTCGGGGTCCTTGGAGCCGGTCTCCTCCAGGCCCTGGGCGATCACCACGACCGCCTGGTAGGCGAGCATCGCGGAGGTCTCCATGGTCCGGCCGTACTTCTCCTCGAAGCGCTGGCGGATGTCCTGGACGCGCTTGTCGGTCGCGGCGTAGTGGTAGTTGGCGCTGAGGATCCCCTCGCCCGCGGCGCCGGCGTCGGCGGGGAAGGCGCTGTCGTCGAAGCCGCCGTTGGCCACGCCGTAGATCGCGTCGACCTCGCCGTTCAGCGACCGGATCGCCTGGGCGATGAGGAGCGCGTCGGGGTAGTAGCCGGTGACGGCGACGACGTCGGGGTCACCGGCCAGCGCCTGGCGGACCTGGGTGGTGGCGTCGGTGAAGTTGGTGGCGGGGTAGGTCACCTCGGAGATGACGTCGATGCCCTCGGCCTCGGCCTCCTCGGCGAAGGCGTCGTAGACGCTCTGGCCGAAGGCGCCCTCCATGTGGAGGTAGGACACGGTCTTGACCGGCTTGCCGTTGTCCGTGGACAGGTCGGCGAGCGCGGTCGCGCCGTCGCGGCCCATGCTCGAGGCGTTGGGCTGGATCCGGAAGGTGTACTTGTAGCCCTGCTCGAGGATCACGTCGTCGACGGCGACGTCGATGACCAGCGGCACCCGGTTGCGCTCGGCGACCGCGGACACGTTGGCGGTGACGTCGCTCTGGTAGGTGCCGACCAGGGCGACCGCGCCCTCGCTCACCAGCCGCTGCGCCTCGGTCTGGCCGGCGTCGGCGGTGCCCTTGCTGTCCCCGGAGCGCAGGACCAGCTGGTCGCCACCGAGGGACTCGATCCCGCCCGCGGCGTTGATGTCGTCGACGGCGAGCTGGGCGCCGTCGTTCATCATGCCGCCCTGGCCGGCCAGCGCACCCGACAGCGGGTGGACCGAGCCGATCACGACCTCGTCCTCGGCCGGCTCGTAGCTGCTGCACGCGGCGAGCGCCAGGGCGGAGGCGAGGCCGACCGCGGCGAGGGAGAGCTTGTGCATGGGGGCGTGGACCGTCCTTCCGGGCCGATGGCTCCGGCACGTTCCCACTGGAGGAACAACCCGAGAGACACCGGCTGTTTCGCTGAGCGAGCCACCTGGTGGCTCGTCGGCACGTCGACCGGGATCTTGCCCACTATTACACGGCTCACACCCACGTGACCAGCAGCAGTGCGCCGCAATCTCTCTCTCCTGCTAGCGTTTCTCCTAGCGAAACGACCCGCAGAGAAGGCATCATCCAGGGATGAACGACGCACCGCTTCCGGACATCGTCCGCGAGACCCCCGGCGGCACCGAGGCCGCCGACCGGGTGGCCGACGTGCTGCTGCTCTTCGGGCGCTCCGACCAGCCACTAGGCGTCTCCCAGATCGCGCGGGACCTCCAGCTGAGCAAGGCGGTGGTGCACCGCATCCTGCGCTCGCTCACCTCGCGCTCGCTGATCCAGCCGGCGCGAGGACGACCGGGCCACGTGCTCGGCGCCGCGGCCGCCGGTCTCTCGACGCGGGCGTGGAGCCAGCTCGACGTGCGCGCCACCGCCTCGCCGGTGCTGCGGCGGCTGCGTGACCGGACGCGGGAGACGACCACGCTCTCCGTGCTCGTCGGCGACCAGCGGATGTACCTCGACCAGTTCGAGAGCCCGCAGGAGGTGAAGATGGTCGTCGAGATCGGCCCGCGCTTCCCCCTGCACTCCGGGGCGTCGAGCCGGGTGATCCTGGCCCACCTGCCACAGCCCTTCGTCGACAGCGCGGTGCGCCAGCTCCAGCAGGACCGGCCCGACGTCGACGTCGACGCGTTCCTCGCCGACCTGGCCACGATCCGCGAGCAGGGCTACGGCATCTCGCTCAACGAGCGCAACACCGGAGCGGCCTCGATCGCGGCGCCGTTCTTCGACGCCGCGGGCAACGTGCTCGGCTCGATCAGCGCGTCCGGCCCGATCTTCCGCTACAGCGACGAGACCGCCGAGGAGCAGGCCGAGCAGGTCCGCGAGGTGGTCGCGGCCGCCCACGAGGTCACCGAACGGCTGCGCTCCGACCTGTCCTGATCCCTTCCTCTATCTCGGGAGAACCGTGCTTCCTCGATCGTTCCTCTACGTCCCCGCCGACAAGCCTGAGCTCTTCGACAAGGCCGCCGCCGGGCCGGCCGACGCGATCGTGCTCGACCTCGAGGACGCGGTGCCCCTCCCGGCCAAGGGCACCGCGCGCGACGCCGTACGCCGCTGGCTGGAGGCGCCTTCCTCCTCCTCTGGTGGTGCCGAGGTGTGGGTGCGGGTCGACCCGCGCGGGCTGGAGGCGGACGTCGCCGCGGTGCTGCACGCGCGGCTGAGC
>JAEZKN010000541.1 GCA_023415395.1 Actinomycetes bacterium | reverse complement strand
GTCGCGGGCGACGACGGGCTCGAGGCGTTCGTGGTCGGCGCGATGCTCGCCTCGTTCGGCTTCCACTGGCGATCGGCGGTCCCGGAGCACCGGCCCGTGGGACGGATCGTGCTGGCCGACCTCCCCGAGTCGTTGACGCCGCTGCTGGAGCGCGCGGTCGCGATCGGCGGCGCCGGCTGGCGCTCCCGGCTGCTGGCGACCGTCCCCTCGAACCTGAAGAACCCCGCCTGGCTGGCCGAGCAGGCCCAGCAGGCGGCGGCCGAGGCCGGGCTGGAGGTCACCGTCCGCGACGAGTCGTGGCTGGCCGAGCACGGCTTCGGGGGACTGGTCGGGGTCGGGCAGGCCTCGGCGTCCCCGCCCCGGCTGATCCGGCTCGACTACACCCCGCGCAAGGGCGGTCGACGGGCACCGACGGTCGCCCTCGTGGGCAAGGGCATCACCTTCGACACCGGCGGCCTCTCCATCAAGCCGGGCGAGGCGATGGCCACCATGAAGCGCGACATGACCGGCGGGGCCGTCGTGATCGCCACGATGGCCGCGCTCGCCGCGGTCGGGTGCCCGGTGCGCGTCGTCGGCCTGGTCGCCGCGGCCGAGAACGCCGTCAGCGGCAACGCGCTGCGGCCCGGTGACGTGGTCCGCCACTACGGCGGGCGCACCACCGAGGTCACCAACACCGACGCCGAGGGCCGGCTGGTCCTCGCCGACGCCCTCGCGTACGCCGTCCGTGACGTCAAGGCCGACGTCGTGGTCGACGTCGCCACGCTGACGGGGGCGATGAAGGTCGCGCTCGGGCCCCAGCTGGGCGGCTTCTTCGCCAACCGCGACGGCCTGGCCGCGGCGCTGCGGAAGGCGTCGGTGGCCGCGGGGGAGCCGCTGTGGCGCTTCCCGCTCGCCGAGGCCTACGAGGGCAAGCTGCACTCCCACGTCGCCGACGCCGACAACGCGCCGGGCGGCCCGGGCGCGATCGCGGCGGCGCTCTTCCTCCAGCACTTCGTCGGCGACCTGCCCTGGGCACACCTCGACATCGCCTCGGCCGGCGACACCGCCGAGGAGTCCTTCGAGTACACCCAGGGCCCGACCGGCTTCGGCGCCCGCGCGCTGCTGCACTGGCTCGGCTCCGAGGAGCCCCTGGCCGGGATCTGAGCCGCTACTCGGCCTCGGGCGACCAGACCTTCTTCGCGGCGAGCAGCCCGTCGCCGACGGGGAGCAGCACGGGCACGAGGTCCTCGCGCCCGGCGATCGAGCGGCCCAGGTCGCGGATCGCGACGGTCTCCTCGTCGCGCTGCGACGGGTCGGCGACCCGGTCGTGCCACAGGGCGTTGTCGAAGGCCACGACGCCGCCGGGCCGCAGCAGGCGCATCGCCTCGGCCAGGTAGGCGTCGTACTCGGTCTTGTCGCCGTCGCAGAAGACCAGGTCGTAGTGGCCGTCGGTCAGCCGGGGGAGCACGTCGAGGGCCGCGCCGGAGATCGTCCGCACGCGCTGGCTGGCGATGCCGGCCTCGCTGAACGACTCGCGGGCCAGCCGCTGGTGCTCGGCCTCGATGTCGACGGTGGTGAGCACGCCGTCGGGGCGCATGCCGCGCAGCAGCCAGAGGCCCGAGACGCCGGTGCCCGTGCCGATCTCGACCACGGCGCGGGCCTCGAGCACGGCCGCGAGGAAGCGCAGCACGCTGCCGCCCCCGGACCCGATGGGCACGACGCCGACCTCGGTGGCGCGCGCCCGCGCGGCGGCGAGGACGTCGTCCTCGGCGACATAGGCCTCGGCGTAGGACAAGCTGACGGACTTCACGGCGCCAACGTATCGCGACGCGACCGTGCGGTGAGGGAACACCGGCCGTGGCTCGCTCGTTCTCACCGACAAGAACCCGCAGCACGAACCCGCGGCGAACGGTCCGGCGCCATACTGGTCGGAGCGACTCACAGCGAATCCTCAGCAGCGGCCCCTACGGTCTGGAAGGACACGATGTTCGGCGGACCCGCGCGACAGCGCACATCCCGGATCACCCAGGAGGCTCCTGTGCAGATCGATGAGCACGTGCCGTCCTGGGAGGAGATCGTCGAGCAGCACTCCGACCGCGTCTACCGGCTCGCCTACCGCCTCACCGGCAACCGGCACGACGCCGAGGACCTCACCCAGGAGGTCTTCGTCCGGGTGTTCCGCTCGCTGTCGACCTACACCCCCGGCACCTTCGAGGGCTGGCTGCACCGGATCACGACCAACCTCTTCCTCGACCAGGCCCGCCGCAAGCAGCGGATCCGCTTCGACGCCCTCTCAGACGAGAAGGCCGACCGGCTGACCAGCACCTCGCCGACCCCCGACGCGGCGTACGCCGACCGCACCTTCGACGACGACATCGAGCGTGCCCTCGCGACGCTGCCGCCCGACTTCCGCGCCGCCGTCGTCCTCTGCGACGTCGAGGGGCTCAGCTACGAGGAGATCGCCGAGATCCTCGGCGCCAAGCTCGGCACCGTGCGCTCGCGCATCCACCGCGGCCGCGCCATGCTCCGCACCGCCCTGGCGCACCGCGCGCCCAGCGCGGGCCGCACCCGGATCGCGGGACCGGTGCTCTCGCCCTGGGGGTCCCCGACGTGATCGGGCACCTGGGCTCGCGGGTCAGCGCGCTGCTGGACGGCCAGCTGAGCCCCGAGGAGACCGACCGCGCGTGGGACCACGTGCACACCTGCCACACCTGTCGTGACCAGGTCGAGCGCGAGGGGTGGGTGAAGACCCGCCTGACCGGCCTCTCCTTCGACGTCGCCGCGCCGTGCACGCCCGACTCCCTCAAGGGCTCGCTGCTGGGTGCGGCCGCCTTCGCCGGGCCGCGGGGGGAGTCCTACCGCGCGGGCGGGCCCGACCGCCGGCGCACCGCCGTCGGGCTGGCGGCCATCGGCGGCAGCGCGGTGGGTGCCGCGGTGATGGGCGTTCTCGTGCTCGGCGTCGGGC
>JAEZKN010000452.1 GCA_023415395.1 Actinomycetes bacterium | reverse complement strand
CGCCGCGCAGTGCCTGGTTCTTCAGCATCTGCTGGCGCTCCTCCGGCGAGGCGTCGAAGACCACGCCCTTGCCGAAGATCGGCGTCATGAAGGGGTACGCCGCCGCCTGGTCGAGCGTCGAGTCCGGGGCTCGGAAGAACTGCTCCTGGGCCTCGGCACCGAAGACCAGCACGACGTCCTTGTCGGCGAGCCGGAAGCGGCCGATGTCACCGCACTCGTCGTGCACGCGCTGGAACAGACCGATCGGGTCGACCCGCATCTCGGCCAGGTGGCCGTGCCCGTCCTCGTCGGGGACGGCGTAGGAGACCTCGCGGATCGTCATCGGTCCTCCACCGGTGCCTCGGGGTTGACCTCGACGAGGCTCAGGTGCACGCCGCGCGGCGCGCTGACGACCGTGGTGATCGCGTCGGCGACCGCGGAGGGCTTCAGGAAGTGCGGGTGCCGGGCCTGCCCGAAGCGCACCCACTGGTTGAGCACGAACGCCGCCTCGTCGACGTCCCAGTCCGTGCCCATCTCGCTCCACGTCGGGCCGGGGCGGACGATCGAGGCGCGGACGCCGGTGCCCTCCAGCTCCATCTGCATCGCGTGGGCGAGACCCTCCAGGCCCCACTTGCCGGCGGTGTAGGAGGACATGAAGGGCCGCGCCCGCACGGCCACGTCGGAGGAGACGAGGACCAGGTCGCCGCGGCGGCGCTCGACCATGCCGGGCACGAACGCCCGCACGAGCCGGTGGGCGCCGGTGACGGTGAGGTCGAGCTCGCGGGCGAAGCGCTCGGTGTCGACCTCGTGGATCGTGCCGGGCGCGACCGCGCCGGCGTTGGAGACCACGACCTCGACGTCGCCGAGCTCGGCGGTGACCTTCTCCGCGAAGGTCGCGACCGACTCGGCGTCGGTGAGGTCGAGCGCGGCGGCGTACGCCTCGCCCCCGGCGGCGCGCACCTGGGCGGCGACCTCCTCGCACTTCTCGGTACGCCGCGCACCGAGCGCGACCGGGAAGCCGGCCGTCGCGAGCGCCAGCGCGGTGGCCGCGCCGATGCCCGAGGACGCCCCGGTGACGACCGCCGGACGGCGCGCGGGCTGCTCGTACCTGCTCATCGAGGCACCACCGTCATCGGAGCGGCGGAGAACCCGCGGACGTTGACCGAGTGCACGCGGCGGCAGGCGTCGTGGTCGACCTCGATGGAGCGCGCCCGCTCGACCAGCGCGGTCAGCGCCACCCGGGCCTCGAGCCGGGCCAGGTTGGCGCCCAGGCAGAAGTGCCGGCCGGCACCGAAGGACAGGATCCGGGCGAGCTCGTCGACGTCGCGGGTGATGTCGTAGTCGTCGGGCCGGGAGAAGACCGTCTCGTCGCGGTTGGCCGAGCCCAGGCAGAGCAGCAGCTTGGACCCCCGCGGTGCGACCCGGCCGTGCAGCTCGACGTCGCGCAGGAGGTAGCGGGCCAGCAGCTGGCTGGAGGTGTCGTAGCGCAGCGTCTCCTCCACCCACGGCGCGACCATCCCTGCGTCGCCCGCGCCGCCGAAGACCAGCGCGTGCTGCGCGGGGTGCCGGGTGAGGTGGTGGACCGCGTTGCCGAGCAGCTTGGTCGTCGTCTCGTTGCCGGCGACGACCATGAGGAAGAGGAAGGCGATGACGTCGTCGTCGTCCAGCCGCTCGCCGTCGACCTCCGCCTCGACGAGCGCGCTGGTGAGGTCGTCGGTCGGTCGCCGGCGGCGCTGGGCGACCATCTCGATGAAGTAGGACACCATCCAGAGCGAGGCCTCGGCGCCCGCGGGCGGGACGTCGTGCACGCCGTCCTCGCGGTGCACCACGATGTCGGCCTGGCGGCGGACCTCCGCCCGGTCCTCCTCCGGGACGCCCATCATCTCGGAGATGACGTCCATCGGGAGCTTGCCGGCGAAGTCGGCGATCCAGTCGACGCTCCCCCGCTCGAGGCACTCGCCGAGGTAGCGGTCGGTGAGCTCCTGGACGCGCGGGAGCAGGTCGTGCACCCGGCGCGGGGTGAAGCCGCGCGAGACCAGCGAGCGCAGCCGCTTCTGCCGGGGCGGGTCCATGCCGAGGATGGACATCACCTTGTACGCCGACGGTCCCCATGCCGACTTCTCGATGGCGACGCCGTGGGAGCTGGAGTAGGTGCCCTCGGTGCGCAGCGCCTCGGCGACGTCCGCGTGGCGGGTGAGCGCCCAGAGGTCCAGCTCGGGGTGGTGGTGGAGCGGCTCGTGCGCGCGCAGCCAGGCGTACGTCGGGTAGGGGTCGTCCTGGAACCCGTAGTCGTAGGGGTCCAGCACGACGCCGGTCGCGGCCGCGGTCACGCGACACCCCGCATGATCACGGCGACGACGGCGTCGAGCCGCTCTCCCATCTCGGTGTAGGTCATCAGCCCCATGCCGGCCTGGAGCAGGGCGCCGGAGAAGGCCAGGGCGAGTGCCTCGAGCAGCGCCGGGTCGCAGCCGTCGGGCAGGGCGGCCTGGAAGCGGCGGACCAGCTCGGCGCCGATCCGCAGCCGCAGCCCGTCGACCTCGGGGTCGGTGCCGAGCAGCGCGGGGGTGACGGCCGCGGCCAGCTCGGGCGCGCCGGCGAGTCGCACCGAGAGGCGGCGGGTGACCGAGCGGACGCGGTCGACCGGCGCGTCGCCCTCCGGCTCCCGGTCGGCGTCCTCGACCAGGAAGCGCCAGAAGAGCTCGGCGCAGAGCCGGTCCTTGGACGCCAGGTAGTTGTAGGCGGTGGCCGGCGAGACGCCCGCCCGGTGGGCGACGGTGCGGATCGTCAGCGTCTGGTGGCCGACGTCCCGCAGCTCCGCGCGACCCGCCTCGAGGAGGCGCTCCGCGGTGGCATTGGACACCTGTCCAAACTAGAACAGGTTCTGGCTCGTCGGCAAGGGCCCCTCGCGTCCGATCCTCAGGCGGGGCCGGGTGACTGCTCGAGCTCGAACCAGACGCACTTGCCGCCCACCTCCGACGGCTCGCTCCCCCACCGCGAGGAGAGCGTGTCGACGAGGAGCATCCCGCGGCCGTGGTCGGACAGCAGCGGGTTGTCGGTCTGCACCTCCGGCGTGCCCCGCCCGGTGTCGGAGACCGCGATGCGCAGCCGGTCAGGCTCCACCGCGATGTCGAGGACCGGTCGGCCGTCGGCGTGGAGGACCGCGTTGGTGACCAGCTCGCTCACCAGCAGCAGGGCGGTCTCGGTGGCGTCGGTCGAGACCCGGGCGTCGGCGAGCACCGTGCGGACCAGCTGCCGCGCCTCGCGCGCCGAGAGCTCGGCCGCGTCGAGCGTCGCCGTCGTGGAGACGGCAGTCCAACCTGCACCCATGTCCCTGTCCCGTGCTCGCCGCTCGTGCATTCCGATCTGGGTCGTACCCGGCCGTCCCATCACTTAACCGGGCCGGAGGGGTGACGTACGGCGAGGAGCGCGACGTCGTCCTCGAGCCGGGTGGGCAGCATGCGGGTGAGCAGGTGGTCGCACAGGCTCTCCAGGGGCGTCCCGGCCCGAGCGAGCTCGCCCTGGTGCTCGGCGAGGAGGGCGATCCCGTCGTCGACGACCTGGGTCCGCCGCTCCACCAGGCCGTCGGTGTAGAGGACGAGCGTGCCGCCGGGCGGCAGCACGGCCTCGTGCTCGCGGCGCGCGGTGGAGGGGTCGAAGCCGAGGAGCAGGTCGTTCCCGGTGGGGTTCTCCAGGACGGTCACCTGACCCGCGGCGGTCACCAGCAGCGGCGGCGGGTGCCCCGCGTTCGAACAGCGCACCCCCAGT
>JAEZKN010000387.1 GCA_023415395.1 Actinomycetes bacterium | reverse complement strand
GTCGTCGTCCACGACGACGGCGCTGCTGCGGAGCACGGAGAGCACGGTCGCGACCCCGACGGGCACCACGGGCTCCTCGGCGGGCGGCGTCTTGTGCTGCTGGCGATCGCTGATGTGCCACGCGAGCACGCCGACGCCGGCGACAACGGCGCCGATGAGCGCGGCGAGGAACGCCTGCGTCGTCGCATCCACACCACGATCGTACGAGGCGATTCACCGCGTGTTCGCCCAGGAGAGCCCGGCTTCGCGATGTTCATCCCGCGTTCACGCGATCGCCCCGGCTGGTCATCTGGGCCCCCTACGGTCCGGTGCCATGCGACAGGCCTTCCACGAACAGCTCGACGGCATCTTCCGCGACCTCGCCGAGATCTGCGGAGCGGTCGAGACGTCCGTCCGGCTCGCGACCGAGGCGCTGCTGCGCGGCGACGCCGCCCTCGCCGAGCAGGTCATCAGCGGCGACGCCGAGATCGACCGGGCGCGCGAGCACCTGGAGGACTCGGCGTTCCTCCTGCTCTCGCTCCAGCAGCCGGTCGCGAGCGACCTGCGCGTCGTGGTCGCCGCCCTGCGGATGGTGAGCGACCTCGAGCGCATGGGCGACCTCTCGGTGCACGTCGCCAAGATCGCCCGGCTGCGGGTGCCGAACGTTGCCGTGCCCGAGCCGGTGCGGCCGACCATCGAGCGGATGGCCCAGGTCGCCGAGGACATGGTCTGCCAGACGTCGGTGGTGATCGCCGACCGGGACGTGGACGCCGCGCTCGCGCTCAGCGACGCCGACGAGGAGATGGACCAGCTGCGCCGCTCGAGCTTCGCCGACCTCCTCTCGGCCGACTGGACCCACGGGGTGGAGGCGGCGGTCGACGTCGCGCTGCTGGGCCGCTACTACGAGCGGATCGCCGACCACGCCGTCTCGGTCGCCCACCGGGTGGTCTTCGTCGTCACCGGCGAGCACCCGTCCTCGGCCGTCGAGGCGTCCTGAGGTCGCTCTCCCGACGGCTCGGCTCTTGGAGCCGCCTCAGCGGCCCTGGTTGGCCACGGCGGCCGCGGCAGCGGCGGCGGCGTCGGGGTCGAGGTAGCGGCCCCCGGGGACGGTCGGGGTGAGCGACTCGTCGAGCTCGTAGACCAGCGGCATGCCGGTGGGGATGTTGAGACCGGCGATGTCCTCGTCGCTGATGCCGTCGAGGTGCTTGACCAGCGCGCGCAGGCTGTTGCCGTGCGCGGCGACGAGCACGATCCGGCCCGAGCGGAGGTCGGGGACGATCGCGGACTCCCAGTAGGGCAGGAAGCGCGCGATGACGTCCTTGAGGCACTCGGTGCGCGGCAGCTCGTCGCCGAGGTCGGCGTACTGCGGCAGCCCGGCCTGGGACCACTCGTTGTCGTCGGAGATCGGCGGCGGCGGGACGTCGAAGGAGCGGCGCCAGAGCATGAACTGCTCCTCGCCGTACTGCTCGAGCGTCTCCTTCTTGTTCTTGCCCTGCAGGTCGCCGTAGTGGCGCTCGTTGAGCCGCCAGGACCGGCGCACCGGGATCCAGTGCCGGTCAGCGACGTCGAGCGCCAGGGCGGCGGTGTTGATGGCGCGGCGCAGCAGCGAGGTGTGCACGACGTCGGGCAGCAGGCCCGACTCGCGGATCAGCTCACCGGCACGTGCGCCCTCGGCGCGACCCTTGTCGTTGAGCGGGACGTCGACCCACCCCGTGAAGAGGTTCTTGGCGTTCCACTCGCTCTCGCCGTGGCGGAGCAGGACGAGGGTGTAGGTCATCAGTGCTCGACCTCGGGGGCCTCGACCGTGCACTGGTCGCCCTCCTCGGCGGTCAGCGCGTTCTCGGCGGACTCGTCGAGGCCGATCCACTCGTTGCAGTTCGGCATGACCGGGACCTCGAACTCCGTCGTGGTGCCGTCGCCGAAGGTGATCACCACGTCGATGAAGTCGCCCGCCGCGACGTCGCCGCTGACGATGATGCCGCCCTCGTCGGCCAGGTTGACCAGGCCGTTGCCCGGGACCTCGATCGGCTCGAAGTCGTCCACCTCGAGGGCGGCGGCGTCCTCGCCCGCGCCGGGCATCGTCATGGCCGTGATCGACTCGACCGACGCGGCGTCGGCGGTGCTGTTGTTGGCGAAGGTGGCGATGAAGGTGCCCGAGCCCTCCTGGGCCGAGACGACGGTGGCCCCCAGGACGTCCACCATCGCGGTGCGGTCGTTCGTGCCCGCGGCCGGGGTGTAGACCCGGTCGGTCGCGTAGTCGAAGCCGCAGGAGGAGAGGGCGGCGGTGAGCGCGAGCGCCCCCGCGGCGGCGAACACCCGGCTGGTCTTGCGGAGCTGCATCTTCAGGCCTTCACGGTCGAGTTGATTGCAGTCCTCACCCTAGCGGCCCTCGAACCGCGTCACTGCGCCAGTCCGGCGCTGTTGCCGACCACCAGCAGGGCGACCACCACGAGAACGGTCCACGCGAGCGCCAGGACCAGCAGCCTGGTCGCGCCGGTGCGCAGCGCGATCCGCAGCGGCAGGCTGCGGACGCCGTCCTCGTGGTCCGCGACCAGGCCGGGCAGCGCGCACAGGACGTGCACACCGACGCCGAGCGCCGCGGCCAGCGCCACGACCGCCACCCGGGGCGGGTCGCCGGTCGCGTCGCCGCCCCCCCCGCCGTAGGAGAGGAAGAACCGGTAGAGCCCGTAGGCCACCGCCCACGGCACCCACGAGAGCCAGCCGCGGCGCAGGACGACGTTGCCGAGGATCCCGACGGCCAGCGAGGCGAGGTACGCCGCCCCCGCGGTGACCCCGTTCTGGACCGACAGCGGGACGACGAGGAGCACGGCGCAGACCAGGGCGAACCAGGCCGTGCCGGGGTCGAGGTAGCCGTCGGCGATCGGCTTGCCGCTGGGCAGCCGGGTCGCGTCGCGCCGCCGGTCGACCAGGTCGTTGTGCCAGCCGAGGACCGCCTGCCCGACCAGCACGGTGGCGAGCACCAGGAGGACCTCGCGGCCGGCCCGGCCCGACAGCGCCGCCGCCACGGCCAGGCCACCGGCGGTCAGC
>JAEZKN010000331.1 GCA_023415395.1 Actinomycetes bacterium | reverse complement strand
CGGCTCGAGCCGCACCAGCGCGTGCTCGACGTCGGCAGCGGCAACGCCCGCGACGCGGTCCACCTCGCCCGGCTCGGGCACGAGGTGACCGCACTGGACGCGATCCCGTTCGCCCGCCGGCTGACCCGGCGCCTGGCCGCCCGGCACGGCGTGCGCGTGCCGTTCGCGGAGCTCAACCTCAACGACCTGTTCTCGGTGCTGACCTCGGGGGCGCGGTTCGCGCGGCTGCCCGAGCCGCCGCACGTCTACGCCCGCCTGCTGCTCGACGCGATCGACGGCGACTCGCGGCTGCACTTCTACCGCTGGGCCCGGATGGTCCAGCGGCGCGGCGGGCTCACGTTCCTCGAGTTCCGCACGTGGAAGGGCACGCTGCGCGCCCGCGCCTTCCCCTTCCACTTCCGGGCCCTGCTGCGCGTCGAGGACGTCGTCGCGGAGATCGAGGCGCGCGGCGGCACCGTCGTGCACCAGGAGGTCGGGACCGGGCTCGCCCCGTTCGGGGACGAGGACCCGGAGGTCTGTCGGCTCGTCGTGAAATGGAGCAGCTGAGGTGGTCGTGAACAGGTCGGATCGTCAGCTCGTGCGGCACCGGATCGGTCCGTTGTCGCTCTACAAGCGGGTGGTCGCGCTGGAGAAGGAGGTCCAGGAGACCCGCCGGCTCAACCAGCGGCTCAGCGACGTCCTCGACGTGGTCACCGAGGTCCTGGTGCCGGCCGTCGACCGCGACGACGCGCGGCTGCAGGCCGCGCTCGCACGGCTCGAGGCCGCCGCCCAGCCGCCGGCCCCGGGACCGGGCACGACCCAGGACCGTAGTTAGGGAAGGCAAAACCCCGGGTACGACGACGGTGGGCCGACTCCCCCCGCTACATTGCGGGCACGGTCTCGGACCGCACCCACCGACCAAGCCCCGAGGGACGACACACATGGCATCGATCGGCGCGACCACCGGCCCGACCACGGAGGGACGCCGCGCGGACGTCGAGCTGCGCCTGCCCGCCGACAGCGCGTTCGCGTCGGTCCTGCGGACGACGACCGCCGGACTCGCGGCCCGCCTCGACTTCCCGATCGACGACATCGAGGACCTGCGCATCGCGGTCGGCGAGGCGAGCGCGATGGTGCTGCCCGAGGCGGCCGTCGACTCCGACCTCACCTGCCGGTTCTTCATGTCCTCCGGCTCGCTGACCGTCAGCGTCGCCGTGGACGTCGACCAGCCGGTCTCCCCCGACCTCGACAGCTTCGCCTGGCAGGTGCTGACGACCCTGGCGACGTCGGCCCGGGTCGACGACGCGGACGGCTCCTTCGCCATCACGCTCACCATGGAGTCGGGACAGACCGAGATCGGCAGCTGATGATCTCGACACAGGGGGACGAGCCGGAGACGTCCGGCCGTACGAGCGTGGAGACCACGCGCCAACGCAGCGCCGAGCTGTTCCTGGTCCTCCGCGACGAGGAACGCTCGGACGCCGAGCGCGAGACCGCGCGGGACGCGCTGGTGCACCTGCACCTGCCGCTGGTCGAGCACTGCGCCCGCCGCTTCCGCAACCGCGGCGAGCCGCTCGAGGACCTCGTCCAGGTGGGCACGATCGGGCTGATCAAGTCCGTCGACCGCTTCGACTCCGACCGCGGCGTCGAGTTCTCCACCTACGCGACGCCGACGATCATCGGCGAGATCAAGCGCTACTTCCGCGACAAGGGTTGGGCCATCCGGGTGCCGCGCCGGCTCCAGGAGCTGCGCATGCAGATCGGCGCGGCGACCGCCGAGCTCACCCAGTCCCTGGGCCGCTCCCCCACGCCGCGCGAGCTCGCCGAGGCGGTCGGCTGCACGGTGGAGGAGATCGTCGAGGGCATCGAGTCCAGCAACGCCTACTCCACCCTCTCGCTCGACGCGAGCGACGACGGCGAGGAAGGCGGCGCCGCCAGCATGCTCGACGCGATCGGCGTCGACGACGAGGGCCTCGAGCACGTCGAGATCCGCGAGTCGATCAAGCCGCTGATCGACCGGCTCGAGCCGCGCGAGAAGAAGATCCTGCTCCTGCGGTTCTTCAAGAACATGACGCAGTCGCAGATCGCCGAGGAGATCGGCGTGTCCCAGATGCACGTCTCCCGACTGCTCAACCGCACCCTCGTACAGCTGCGGACCTCGCTCGAGGAGCAGTCCTAGGCCGGGGGGCCGCCCTGGTCCCGGTCCTCGGGGTCGGCCAGGGCCTCGATGCTGGCCGGGTTCAGCAGGCCCACCAGCACGACCAGCGCGACCACGGCCAGGGTGACCGCGACCCACGTCGTCTCCCCGCCGCGGAAGCTCCACGCGACCCCGAGCTGGATCAGCTGGGCCAGCACCATCGGGCTGCGCGCCCAGGAGTGGCCGTGGGTGATCGCCCAGGCCGCGGCGACCAGCAGCCCGCCGTACGCCGCGAAGAAGATCGAGGTCGTGACCGCGACCTCCGCGCGCTCGGCCGAGAGGTGGGCGATCTCGAGCACGGCGTAGCCGAGCAGCACGAGGCCCTCGAGCGCCACCAGGGAGGCGGCCACGAGCAGCGCAGCGGGCAGGCGGGCGGGCTTGTCGGGCGGGCGTACCGTCACAGGAGGAGCCTAGAAGGGCCTGGGGTGCTGTGACGAAACGAACCATCCGTAGGGGTTGTACAACGCTCCGACAGTTGCCAGTCTTGTCAGTGCGCTCGTGAATGCGTTCACATCGCCACGCCCGCTGCCGTGTGACGGGCGTCACCGCAGGTCTTGTTCGGCCCCTGACCTGTACGTCTGAGCTTCAGGAAAGAGGGATTCCCCAGCCATGGATTGGCGCCACCGTTCTGCGTGCCTCGACGAGGACCCGGAACTGTTCTTCCCGATCGGCAACACCGGTCCGGCCATCCTCCAGATCGAGGAGGCCAAGCAGGTGTGCCGTCGCTGCGAGGTGCGCGAGCAGTGCCTCGCGTGGGCGCTCGAGGCTGGCCAGGACCACGGTGTCTGGGGCGGTCTGAGCGAGGACGAGCGCCGCGCCCTCAAGCGCCGCACCGCTCGCTCGCGCGTCCGCACCGCGTGAGCGCCCGCTCACCGGAGTTCGCTCGGGTGAGCGAGACAGGCCGCGACGGCGTAACTCACTCCACGGGCACGTCGAGCGCGGCTCGCGTGCCCGGACCTCCGGGCCGAGGTCCCAGCTCGAGCTGACCGTCGAGCTCGGACTCCACGAGCGTGCGCACGATCGAGAGGCCCAGGTTCGTCGAGCCGTCCAGGTCGAAGTCCGCGGGGAGCCCGCGGCCGTCGTCCTCGACGGTCACGTGCAGCCGACCCACCAGGCGCTGCGCGGCGATGACGATCTCACCGGAGACCTCCGCGTCGTCGGCGTCGTAGCCGTGCTCGACGGCGTTCTGGAGGAGCTCGGTGATCACCATGGCCAGCGCGGTCGCCGACTCCGAGGGAAGCACGCCGAAGGACCCGTCACGCCGCACGCGGACCCGGCTGCCGACCGCGCTGACGTCGGTCACCATCCGGCCGAGCGGGTCCACGACGTCGTCGAAGTCGACCTGCTCCTCGACGGCCTGGCTGAGGATCTCGTGCACGATCGCGATCGAGCCCACGCGGCGTACCGCCTCCTCGAGCGCCAACCGGGCCGACTCCGAGTCCATCCGTCGCGCCTGGAGGCGCAGCAGGGCGGCGACCGTCTGCAGGTTGTTCTTCACCCGGTGGTGGATCTCGCGGATGGTCGCGTCCTTGGTGACCAGCTCGCGGTCGCGGCGGCGCAGGTCGGTGACGTCGCGGACCAGCACCAGCGCGCCGATGTGGTCGCCCTGCGGGCGCAGCGGGATCGCGCGCACGATCAGCGAGACGTCGTCGGTGCCGATCTCGGTGTCGCGGTGGGCGCGGCCTCCGAGCACGGCGCTGAGGGTCTCCTCGTCCGGGCGGCGGCGCGGCGGCACCAGGTCCCGGGTGACGTCGGCCAGCGAGAGGCCGCTGAGGTCGCCGGAGTGCCCGAGCCGGCGGAAGACCGAGAGCGCGTTGGGGCTGGCGTAGACGACCTTGCCGGCCGCGTCGACGCGCAGGAAGCCGTCTCCCACGCGCGGGGTGTCCGCGTGGTCGCTGCGCTGACCGGGGGCCGGGAAGTGGCCGTGGGCGATCATCTGGGTCAGGTCGGCCGCCGTCTGCAGGTAGGACAGCTCCAGGCGGCTCGGCGTGCGGACGCCCAGCAGGTTCGTGTTGCGCGCCACGACCGCGATCACCCGGCCGCTCCGGCGCACCGGGATCGTCTCGACCCGCACCGGCACGTCGTCGCGCCACTCCGGGTCGCCCTCCCGCACCAGCCGGCCCTGGGCGTGTGCGGCGTCGATCAGCGGCCGGCGGCCCACCGGCACGAAGGTGCCGATCACGTCGTCGACGTACGCCGTCGGTCCGGTCGTGGGCCGCATCTGCCCGGCCGCCCAGAAGCCCTTCCCCTCGCGGTCGGGCAGCCAGAGCACCAGGTCGGCGAAGGAGAGGTCGGCGATGATCTGCCAGTCCGCCTGCAGCAGCTGCAGCCACGCGACGTCGTCGGCGTCGAGGTCGGTGTGGCTGCGCACCAGGTCGGTCAGGGACGGCACGGGGGCAAGGGTAGGCCGCGCACGGCCGGCCGGAGGCAGGAGGACCCCGACTGGACGTATGGACCAGCTTTGAGAGGATGGCGCCCATGTCAGGGTCGTACTGGAAGCAGGTGCACGCGACCGGTCTGGCGGTGCCCCAGGACCGGCCGCTGGACGACCTGACCGCCGAGCTCACCCGGATGCTGGGCGACCCGGACCCGGCGCTGCGTGACGGCACGGCGTACCCCACGCTGACCACCTGGCTGGACCGTGGGGTCTACGACGACCTGCTCGTCGGGCTCGGGGACGGCATGGCCGTCGGGCTGCGCGTCGGCCTCGGCGAGCAGGGCACCGACACCGTCTTCCGGCGCAGCTTCTCCGCCCTCGTGCTGGGCGAGTGCATCGCCCGCGACAACCGCCGGCCGCTCCTGCCCGGCAGCAAGATCCTCGACTGGGGCGACCGGCTGGCCGCCTGGCTGCTGCGCGAGCGCGACCTGCGCGCGTTCGTGCCGGGCAAGGGCTGGGCGCACGCGGTCGCGCACGGCGCCGACAGCCTCGGCACGCTCGCGAGCTCCCCGCACCTGGCCCAGCCCGAGCTCACGGTGCTCCTCGACGTGATCGCCGACCGCGTGCTGCTGCCGGTGGACCGCCTCTTCAGCAACGGCGAGCCCGACCGGCTGGCTCTGGCCACGATGCAGGTGCTGCGCCGCAACGTCGTCCCCCTGCGGGTGCTGGAGCCCTGGGTCGCCCGCCTGGCCGCCGCCGCGGGCACCCGCGGCTCCTACGAGGGCCGCGACCCCTACCTGCTGGGCGGCAACGCCGAGGCCTTCCTCCGCGCGCTGCACCTCCAGCTCTCGCTCGGGGCGCACCCGCCGCAGGTGCGCTCCGACCTGCTGCTGGTCGTCATCGCCGCGCTGAAGCAGACGAACTCGGCGTACCTCACTGCTACGGGCCAGTAACCTTCGCCACATGTCCTCCGAACTGAGCGGTCACGCGGGCGAGCTCGCCACGACCGTCGCCCAGGCCCACGGCGTCGAGACCATGTTCACCCTCTCCGGAGCGCACGTCTTCCCGCTCTACGACGGCGCCGTCAAGGCCGCCGAGGCCGGCTCCCCCGTGCGGCTGCTCGACGTGCGGCACGAGCAGACCGCGGCCTTCGCGGCCGAGGCGACCGGCAAGCTGACCCGGGTGCCCGGCCTGGCCGTGCTCACCGCCGGGCCCGGTGTCACCAACGGGCTGAGCGCGGTCGCGCAGGCCCAGTTCGCGGGCTCGCCCATGGTCGTCGTCGGCGGCCGCGCACCGCAGAGCCGGTGGGGCACCGGCGCGCTCCAGGAGCTGGACCAGCCGCCGATCTTCGCGCCGGTCTCGAAGCTCGCGCGCACCATCCCCACTGCGGGCGAGGTCGTCGACGGGATGCACGAGGCCTTCGTGACCGCCCGCTCGTCGCACCGCGGCCCGGTCTTCGTCGACGTGCCGATGGACGAGCTGTTCAACAGCGCCACGGGCACGCTCCCCGACGTCGCCGCGCCACGCGGGGCCGACCCCGACACCGATGCCCTGGACCGGATCGCCGGGCTGCTGGCCGGCGCCTCCCGCCCGGTGCTGATCCTCGGCACCGACGTGTGGGCCGACCACGCGGAGGAGGCCGCCCTGCGGTTCGTCGAGACCTCCGGCGTACCCACCATCACCAACGGCATGGGCCGCGGCATCGTCCCCGGAGGCCACCCCCTGCTGGTCACCAAGGCCCGCAGCCAGGCGCTCAAGGGCGCCGACCTCGTGGTCGTCGTCGGCACGCCGCTGGACTTCCGCCTCGGGTACGGCGTCTTCGGCGACGCCCGGGTCGTGCACGTCGCCGACTCCCCCGGCCAGCTGGCCGGGCATGCGGAGCTGGCCGCGTCGGTCTCGGGCGACCTGCGCGCGGTGTTCGACGGCCTGCTCGGCGTGCTGAAGGACCACGACTGGTCGGCCTGGGTGGCCGACCTCCAGGCCGGCGTCGCCGCCGCGGCCGAGCGGGATGCGGCACTGCTCGGCGCCGAGGCCGACCCGATCCACCCGGCACGCATCTACGGCGAGCTGGTCCCCCGGCTGGCTGACGACGCCGTGGTGATCGGTGACGGCGGCGACTTCGTCAGCTTCGCCGGCAAGTTCGTCGAGCCCAAGCGCCCCGGCGGCTGGCTCGACCCCGGCCCCTACGGCTGCCTGGGCGCCGGTCTGGGCGCGGCGATCGCCGCCCGGATCGCCCGGCCGTCCTCGCAGGTCGTGCTGCTGCTCGGCGACGGCGCCGCCGGCTTCTCGCTCATGGACGTCGACACGCTGGTCCGGCACGACCTGCCGGTCGTCATGGTCATGGGCAACAACTCGGCGTGGGGCCTGGAGAAGGGCCCGATGCAGATGCTCTACGGCTACGACGTGATCGCGGACCTGGCTCCCCGCACGGCGTACGACGAGGTCGTGCGGGCCCTCGGCGGGGCCGGCGAGACCGTGACCGACCCCCGCCAGGTCGGCCCCGCGATCGACCGGGCCTTCGCCTCCGGCGTGCCCTACTTGGTCAACGTCATCACCGACGTGGACGCGACCTACCCCCGGAACAGCTTCGGTGTCTGACCTCGTCGTGCGCCGCGCCACGCCGTCCGACCACGAGGCGGCGGGCGCGGTGACGGTCGCGGCGTACGCCGAGTTCACCGAGGGGCCCGACGACCAGTACGTCGCGAAGCTGCGCGACGCCGCGCGGCGCGACCGCGAGGCGGAGCTCTGGGTGGCCGAGCGCTCCGGCGAGGTCGTAGGCACGGTGACGCTGGCGCTGCCCGGCTCGCCGTGGCGCGAGATCGCCGCGGAGCACGAGGGCGAGTTCCGGATGCTCGCGGTCTCCCCGGTCGCCCGACGTCAGGGAGTCGGCGAGGCGCTCATGGGGCTGGTGACGGAGCGCTTCCGCTCCCTGGGCTTCTCGGGCCTCGTGCTCTCGAGCCTGGCCCAGATGACGTCCGCGCACCGCGTCTACGAGCGCCACGGCTTCCGCCGCGCGCCGGAGCGGGACTGGTCGCCGCGGACCGGCATCGACCTGCTCGCCTACGTGAGAGAGCTCTGATGGACGCGACCCTGCGCTTCACGGTGACCGACGCCGACACCGCCGCGGCGGTCGGCTCCGGCAGCCTCCCGGTCCTCGGCACCCCGCGCCTGCTGGCGTGGTGCGAGGCGGCCACCTGCGCCGCGATCGACCCCACGCTCGCCCCCGGCGAGACCAGCGTCGGCACCCGCGTCGAGCTCGAGCACGTCGCCGCCTCCGCGGTCGGCCAGGAGGTGGAGGTCACCGCCACCTCGGCGTACGTCGACGGCCGGCTGCACCGCTTCTCGGTGATGGCCCGGAACGTCGGCGGCGAGCGTGCGGGCACGGAGGCCGGCACGACCGTCGGCAAGGTGGTCGGCAAGGTGGTCGGCACCGGCGAGGTCACCCGCGTCGTCGTGGACGCCGAGCGCTTCCTGGGCCGGCTCTGACCGGTCGAGACACCCGAACCGGCCCCTGCCGGGCTTCCCGGAGGGCCATTTTGGGTGTCTCGACTCGGAGATGAGAGACTGACCTGTGGCCCCTGACCGGGCCAGAACCGTCCGATCAGGAGGAACACCATGGGCAAGACCGGCCGCAAGCGCCGCGCTCGCAAGAAGAAGGGCGCGAACCACGGCAAGCGCCCCAACGCCTGAGCGCCCGTCGACGGAGTCGACTACTCGACAGAGTGCACTGAACCCCCGAGCGATGCTCGGGGGTTCGTTGCTTGTGGGGGTGGCCGTCCGGCGGCCGGCGGTTGTCGCTGCTTCACCACGGTAAGTGGTCGAACCTGCACCTCCCACGGCGTGCCCGCCGTGAGAAGTGTCGGTTCACCCACTCACCATGGTGAACCTGGGACGAGCACGAGCGCAGCCACGAGCCCCGCCGAGAGCTCAGCCCTCGTTGCGGATCTCCACCTGCACCTGCTGGATCCGCATCATGACCCGCTGGCGCAGCTCGTTCGGGGCGGTCTCGGAGCAGGACCGGGCGACGACGGCCTTGACCGTGCGCTGGAGGTCGTACTTCTCCAGGCACGGGTTGCAGCTGTCGAGGTGCACCCGGACCGCAGAGCAGTCGGCCTCGTCGAGCTCGTTGTCGAGGAAGTAGACGATGCGCTCGAAGAAGTCGGCGCAGTCGGCCAGCGAGGGGTCCTGGCCCGGGTCGGCGAGGTGGTCGTGGCTCACGACGCACCTCCGTCGCGGCCGACAGTGAGCAGGTCGTTGTCACGCACGTAGTCCGAGAGCATGTCGCGCAGCTGCCGGCGTCCCCGGTGCAGCCGGGACATCACGGTGCCGATCGGGGTGTCCATGATCTCGGCGATCTCCTTGTAGGCGAATCCCTCGACGTCGGCGAGGTAGACCGCCAGGCGGAACTCCTCCGGCAGGCGCTGCAGGGCGTCCTTGACCTGGGAGTCGGGCAGGTGCTCGAGCGCCTCGGTCTCGGCCGAGCGGAGGCCGGAGGAGGAGTGCGACTCGGCGCGGTGCAGCTGCCAGTCCTCGACGTCCTCGGACATCGACTGCTGCGGCTGACGCTGCTTCTTGCGGTAGTTGTTGATGAAGGTGTTCGTGAGGATGCGGTAGAGCCAGGCCTTGAGGTTGGTGCCGGGCTTGAACTGGTGGAAGGAGGAGTACGCCTTGGCGAACGTCTCCTGCACCAGGTCCTCCGCGTCGGCCGGGTTGCGGGTCATGCGCATCGCGGCCGAGTAGAGCTGGTCGAGGAAGGGCAGCGCGTCGCGCTCGAAGCGCGCGGAGCGCTCCGCCTCCGTCTCGGTCTCGAGGTCGACGACTTCGTGGGTCGTCTCAATGGGATCGGTCATCGTCTCCCAGACTAGCCCGGTGGCGGGGCGTTCGAGCACGGCGAGCATGTTCACTGAACACGGCGACCCGGCCCGTCATTCCCGGTGACCTCCCGCACCAGCCACTCCAGCGTCGACTCCACGATGATCCCGAGGGCCTCCTCCTGGGAGACCGGGGCGCTCTTCGGGACCTTGAACGAGTGGTCCGCGGCCGGGACGACGGCGAGGTCGGTCCCCGGGGGGAACTCCTCGGGGCGCCCCATGGTGTCCCGCTCCCCCTGCACCACGAGGGTCGGTACGCCGACGCCCTCGAGCTCGTGCAGCCGCGACTTCTCCGGCTTGCCGGGCGGGTGCAGCGGGAAGGCCAGGGCCAGGCAGCCGGCCGCACCGAGGTCCCGCGCGCACCGGGCCGCCGACCGGGCGCCGGCCGAGCGTCTGCCGACCACGAGCGGCGTGGTGC
>JAEZKN010000299.1 GCA_023415395.1 Actinomycetes bacterium | reverse complement strand
GGGCAGAACCCGGCCGGGCGTTCGATGCTGCGGTGGAGCTAGGGCGTCACTTCAGCGTGATCTTCTCCGACTTCGAGCCCTTGGTGAAGCCGTCGCCCTTGTAGGTGAAGACGACCTTCTTGCCCTTGGCGGCCTTGCCGAAGGAGAAGGTGGCCTTGCCCTTCTTCAGGGTCTCGGTGTAGGTCTTCTTGCCGAGCTTGGCCGTGACCTTGCCCGCCGGGGTGACGTCGTCGTCGGGACGGTCGACCGTGACGGTCGCCTTGCCCTTCTTGCCCGCCTTCGCGGCGGTGACCGAGTTGCCCTTGGTGACCGCGACCGAGCCCAGGTCGCCCGGGGCGTCGGTGGTGCACTTGATCGAGATCGGGGTCGGGCCGCCGCCGAGGTCGACCTCGGTGTCCAGGGTGAACGCGCTGGGGACCAGCGCCTTGTAGTTGCCGGCCTTGGGCAGCGAGAAGGGCTTGTTGGCGGCCGCGCCGTTGGCGGTGGCCGAGCCGTCCTCGTTGACGACGACCTCGTCGAAGGAGATCGGGGCGCCGATCTTGGTCGAGCCGAGGCCGATCCCGTAGTCCGAGGCGTCGGCGTGGTCGACACCGTAGGACGCCAGGGCGGCACCGGTCGGCGCCGGGATGGTCAGGGTCGCGGTGAGCGAGAGCAGGCCACCCGGGAACGACTGGCCGGCGGTCGCCGTCGCCGGGATGACCGGCGTCGAGATGACCAGGTTGAACGTCGTGTCGCCGAGAACCGGCACGGCGCAGGTGTAGTCGGTGCTGTCCTCGACGGCGTGGGCCGAGGTGGCGGTCGTGGCGACCAGGCCACCGGCCAGCATGGCGGTGGCGGCGCCGGCGACGGCGGCGCGCGTGGTGAGGCTGCGAAGCTTCATGTGATGTGCTCCCTCTCGAGCAGCTGGGATCGGTGCTACCAGGAGGTAGCAAAGAACTCCCGAAACCTATCCCGTCGCTTGTGGTCTCGGACACAGAACCCCCCAAAGTCCGGCAAAACTTCGGCTTCCCCCGCGCGACTACGGTGGAGACATGGCTGACTGGCAGGACCCCGAGTGGGTGCGGATGATGCTCGACGACACCGAGACCTGGGCCGTGGTGGGCCTCTCCGACGACCCGACGCGGACGGCGTACTCGATCGCGGGGCTGCTCCAGCGGCGGGGCAAACGGATCGTGCCCGTGCACCCGGCGGCCCCCACCGTGCTCGGGGAGCAGGGCTACGCGACGCTGGCCGACATCCCGTTCCCGGTCGACGTCGTCGACGTCTTCCGCCGCTCCGAGGCGGCCGGCGAGGTCGCCGACCAGGCCGTCGCGATCGGCGCGAAGGGCGTGTGGTTCCAGCTCGGCGTGGTCGACGAGGACGCCTTCCAGCGCACGGTCGACGCCGGCGTCCCGATGGTCATGGACACCTGCCCCGCCATCGAGTGGCGGCGCCGGGCCTGACCGTGCGGGTCCCGCCCGGACCCGGCCTGCCCGACGGCCTGGAGATCCCGGACACCGAGCTGGTCGAGCGGTTCAGCCGCTCGCCCGGCCCGGGTGGGCAGTCGGTGAACACCACCGACAGCCGCGTCGAGCTCGAGTACGACGTCGCCGCCTCGTCCGCGCTGACCGAGGCCCAGCGGGCGCGAGCGCTCTCCCGCCTCCCCGGCCCGGTGGTCCGGGTCGTGGCGACCGAGCACCGCTCGCAGCACCGCAACCGCGTCGCGGCCCGGGAGCGGCTGGCCGAGCAGCTGCGGTCCGCGCTCGCGCCGCCGCCCCCGCAGCGGCGGCCCACCAAGCCGACCAAGGGCTCGCAACGCCGTCGGCTCGACACCAAGAAGGCACGCGGCCAGACCAAGGCGCTGCGCGGGCGGGTCAGGGAGTGACCCGCGCTCGCCGGACCTGCGCGTCGGTGTCAGGCGCGCCGGGCGCCCGGCCGCAGCGAGCAGTGCCGCGCGACCGGCGTGCGCCGCGGCCGCGGCCGGAGCAGGCGGGGCTGCCGCGGGCGGCGTACCGCGCGCGTGCGCTCCGGGCAGGACCTCACCCGTCGAGCCTCGCGAGCTCCTCCTCCACCACGGAGGGGTCGAGCTTGCGGAAGACCGGAGTCGGCTTGGCCACCGGGGTGCCCGGCACGATCGGGCGGCGCTCCCACGCCGGGAAGCCGGAGTAGTCGCCGGTGATGATCGGGTAGGGCGCCCCGCCGTCGAGGTCCTCGGCCTCCTCGATCCGCGGCATCGGTGCCACGTCCCCGGCGCCGCCGAGCGCCCGGTCGACCTCGTTGGCCGCGAACGGCAGGAACGGGGCCAGCACCAGGTTCAGGTCCGCGACGCACTGGGCGACGACGTGCAGGACCGTGCCCAGGCGCTCCGGGTCGTCCTTGATCTTCCACGGCTCGGTGTCGGAGACGTACTTGTTGACCTCGGCGACCGCGCGCATGGCCTCGCCGATGGCCTGCTTCTGCCGGTGCCGCTCGATCAGCCCGCCGACGGTGGTGAACGCCGTCTCGGTCGCCTCGAGCAGGGCGCGGTCCTCGGCGGTGAGCTCACCGGCCTGCGGGATCTCGCCGAAGTTCTTGGCGATCAGGTTGGCCGTGCGGTTGACCAGGTTGCCCCAGCCGGCGACCAGCTCGTCGTTGGTGCGGCGCACGAACTCCGACCAGGTGAAGTCGGCGTCCTGCGCCTCCGGGCCGGCCGCGGCGACGAAGTAGCGGAACGCGTCGGGCTGGTAGCGGCTGAGCAGGTCGCGGACGTAGATCACGACCTTCTTCGAGGAGGAGAACTTGCGCCCCTCCATCGTGAGGAACTCGCTGCTGACCACCTCGGTCGGGAGGTTGAGCTCGCCGTACTGACGCGGCGTCCCGCCCTTGGACCCCTTGCCGGAGTACGCCAGCAGCTCGGCCGGCCAGATCTGGCTGTGGAAGGTGATGTTGTCCTTGCCCATGAAGTAGTAGGACAGCGCCTCGGGGTCGTTCCACCACTCGCGCCAGCGGTCCGGGTCGCCGAGTCGCCGCGCCCACTCGATGGACGCGGAGAGGTAGCCGACGACGGCGTCGAACCAGACGTAGAGCTTCTTCGTGGGGTTCTCGCGCCAGCCGTCGAGCGGGACCGCGATCCCCCAGTCGATGTCGCGGGTCATCGCCCGCGGCCGGATCTCCTTGAGGATGTTCTGGCTGAAACGGATCACGTTGGGCCGCCACAGGCCGGTGGCCTCCCGGCCGTCGAGCCACTCGCCGAGCGCGTCGGCCAGCGCGGGCAGGTCGAGGAAGAAGTGCTGGGTCTCGACGAACTCCGGCACCTCGCCGTTGATCCGCGAGCGCGGGTTCTTCAGGTCGGCCGGGTCGAGCTGGTTGCCGCAGTTGTCGCACTGGTCGCCGCGCGCTCCGTCGTACCCGCAGATGGGGCAGGTGCCCTCGATGTAGCGGTCGGGCAGGGTGCGCCCCGTCGACGGCGAGATGGCGCCGTAGGTCGTCTTCTCGACGAAGTAGCCGTTCTCGTAGACGCCGAGGAAGAGCTCCTGCACGACCGCGTGGTGGTTGCGAGTCGTCGTGCGGGTGTAGAGGTCGTAGGTCAGCCCCAGGCTGGCGAGGTCCTCGGCGATGATCCGGTGGTTCTTGTCGGCCAGCTCCTGCGGGGTCAGGCCGGCCTCGTCGGCCGCGATGAGGATCGGGGTGCCGTGCTCGTCGGAGCCGGAGACCATGAGCACGTCGTGGCCCGCCATCCGCATGTACCGACTGAACACGTCGGAGGGCACGCCGAACCCGGCCACGTGGCCGATGTGGCGTGGGCCGTTGGCGTACGGCCAGGCGACTGCGGACAGGACTCTGCTCATGGGTTGATCCTATTGACCCGTCGCCACCCGGTTGTCCTCGGCTACCGCGCACGCTGCGCCGGCCGCGGTCTCGAGGCGCAGCGCTCCTCGCCGGTCGAGTAGCCGCCGACAGGCCGCGGTCTCGTGGCCCGGCACTCCTCGCCGGTCGAGGAGCCGCCGAGAGGCCGCGGTCTCGAGGCGCAGCGCTCTTCGCCGGTCGAGTAGCCGCCGAGGAACGAGGCGGCGTATCGAGACCACCCACGCCAGGTCTCGATACGCCCGCCGCTCGTCCCTCGCAACGGACTACTCGACCACCGACAAGCCGCGGTCTCGAGGCCCGGCACTCCTCTCCGGTCGAGCAGCCGCCGACAGGCCGCGGTCTCTCGAAGCGCAGCGCTCCTCTCCGG
>JAEZKN010000271.1 GCA_023415395.1 Actinomycetes bacterium | reverse complement strand
CCGGGCCGTCGGTCGGGGGACGGCTCTTCCAGTGGGGCGGGCGCCGTCCCGAGTCGCCCGGGCAGGGCATCGGGCTCCAGCTCGCGCGCCGCATCATGCGCGAGCTCGGCGGTGACCTGCGCTGGGAGCCGACCGCACGAGGGGCCTGCTTCGTCGCCGTCGTCCCGATGGGGCCCCGATGAACGGGAACGACGGCGCCCGCACCCCGGTGACCTACGAGACCTCCCACCGGATCCCGGGGCCCTTCTTCCACGGCACCAAGGCCGCGCTCGGGGCCGGCACGGAGCTGGTCGCCGGCTACGGCTCCAACTTCCAGGAGGGCCGGGTCTCGAACCACATCTACTTCGCCGCCCGTCTCGAGACGGCCGTGTGGGGCGCCGAGCTCGCGACGGCACTGGCCGAGCAGCCCGGACGCGGCCACGTCTACGAGGTCGAGCCGCTCGGTCCGTTCGAGGACGACCCCAACGTGACCGACAAGCGGTTCCCCGGCAACCCCACCGAGTCCTACCGCACGCGGCACCCCCTGCGCGTCGTCCGCGAGGTCGAGGACTGGGAGGGGCACCCGCCCGAGGTCCTCCAGGGCATGCTCGACAGCCTGGCCCGGCTGCGCGAGCAGGGGCTGGACGTCATCGAGGACTGACCGAGCTCGTGATGGTTCACCACGGTAGGTGGTCGAACCCGCACTTCCCATGGCGTGCCCGCCGTGAGAAGTGCAGGCTCACCACCTCACCATGGTGAAGCAGCAACGGCGAGCGGACGAGCCGAGCGGACCCAAGGCCCGACTCAGCGCCAGCCGAGCTCGACCGCCACCTTCAGCACGTTCTCGAGCACGTGGGCGTTGTAGTCGACGCCGAGCTGGTTGGGGATCGTCAGCAGCAGGGTGTCGGCGGCCGCGATCGCCTCGTCCTCGGCGAGGTCCGCGACGAGCTGCTCGGGCGTGCCGGCGTAGGTCTTGCCGAAGCGAGCGAGACCGCCGTCGAGGTGGCCCACCTGGTCCTGGCTGCGGGACTCGTGGCCGAAGTACGCGCGGTCCATGTCGCTGACCACGGGGAAGATGCTGCGGCTGACCGACACCCGCGGCTCGCGGTCGTGTCCCGCGGCCTTCCAGGCGTCGCGGAAGCGCTGGATCTGCTCGGCCTGGAGCTGGTGGAAGGGCACGCCGGTGTCCTCGGTGAGCAGGGTCGAGCTCATCAGGTTCATGCCCTGCTGCGCGGTCCACTCGGCGGTGGCGCGGGTGCCGGCGCCCCACCAGATCCGCTCGCGCAGGCCGGGGGAGTGCGGCTCGATGGGCAGCAGGCCCGGCGGGTTGGGGAACATCGGCCGCGGGTTCGGCTCCGCGAACCCCTTGCCCGTGATCACCTCGAGGAAGACCCGGGTGTGCTCGCGCGCCATGTCGGCGTGGTCGGAGCCCTCGGCGGGCTGGTAGCCGAAGTAGCGGAAGCCGTCGATGACCTGCTCCGGTGACCCGCGGCTCACGCCGAGCTGCAGCCGCCCGCCGGAGATCAGGTCCGCGGCCCCGGCGTCCTCGGCCATGTAGAGCGGGTTCTCGTAGCGCATGTCGATCACGCCGGTGCCGATCTCGATCTTGCTGGTCCGGGCGCCGACGGCGGCGAGCAGGGGGAACGGCGAGGCCAGCTGCCGCGCGAAGTGGTGCACGCGGAAGTAGGCGCCGTCCACGCCCAGCTCCTCGGCCGCGACGGCCAGGTCGATCGACTGCAGCAGGGCGTCGGCGGCCGACCGCGTCTGCGACTGCGGCGAGGGCGTCCAGTGCCCGAACGAGAGGAACCCGATCTTCTTCATGTCTCTCCCAACGACGATTGAACTCTCAATCATTCCCGGTCCTCGCCCTGGCAGCGCCTCCAAGCCACTTCCCAGTGGACCCCAAGCGCCCGCGCGCAGAGTGCTCGCATGAACCGGATCCTCTACCGCCTCGGCCACAGCACCGCGGCGCACCCGTGGCGGACGATCTCCGCCTGGATCGTCACCGTCGTCGTGGCCTTCGGCCTCGCCGGCGCGTTCGGCGGCACCTTCCACGACGACTACGACGTCGAGGGCGCTCGGGCCCAGGCCGGCGTCGAGCAGCTCCGGGCACACGTCCCGGACGGCGGCGGCGCCACCGCGCAGGTCGTCGTCCACGACCGCGAGGGCGACGTCCTCGACGCCGCGGACCTCAACGCGCTGGCGCAGCGGCTCAACGCCGTCGACCACGTCTCCTACGTCTCCGCGCCGCGGATCTCCGCGGACGGCGACACCGCACTCCTCGCCCTGACCTACGACGTGCCCGTCACCGACGAGGACCTCGTCGGGGCCGACGGCTACGACCCGCTGGTCGAGGCGGTCGATCCGGTGCGCGACGCCGGGCTCCAGGCCGAGCTCGGCGGTGAGCTGCCCAGCCAGACCGAGTCGGTCATGAAGGGCACCGGCGAGCTGGCCGGCGTCATCGCGGCCCTGCTGATCCTCGTGGTCGCCTTCGGCTCCGTCGTCGCCGCCGGCCTCCCCGTCGTCATCGCCCTCATGGGTCTCGGCGTCGGCACCGCCGGCGTCACGCTGCTCGCCGGCACCATGGACGTCTCGACCGCCGCCCCCACGGTCGCCACGATGGTCGGCCTCGGCGTCGGCATCGACTATGCGCTGCTGCTGGTCACGCGCCACGTCGAGTTCCTCCAGCAGGGCCACGACAGGTACGACGCCGCCGGCCGCGCGATGGCCACCGCCGGTCGCTCGGTCGTCTTCGCCTCGCTCACCGTGCTGATCTCCCTGATGGGACTCAAGCTCGGTGGTCTCCCGGTCTACGCGACGTTCGGCTACGCCACCGCGATCGCCGTCGTCTCCGTCCTCGCCGCCGCGATCACGCTCGTGCCGGCGCTGTGCGGGCTGGCCGGCGACCGGCTGCTCCCGCGGCGTACCCGCACGGGCCGCGTCCGCGCCGGGAAGACCCCGCTGACCGCCCGGTGGGCCGCCCGCGTGGTCCGTCGCCCGATCGCCGCCGGGCTCGCCGCGCTGGTCTTCCTGCTCCTGCTGGCCGCGCCGGTCCTCGGCATGCGCACCTGGCCGCAGGACGGCAGCAGCGCCGGCACCGAGACCTCGCAGCGTCAGGCCTACGACCTCATCGACGCCGAGTACGGGCCTGGCGCCAACGGTCTCTTCACGATCGTCGTCGACACCACCGAGGCCGACCCGCAGGCCGTGGCCGCCACGGTCGCCGACCAGCCCGGCATCGTCGGCGTCAGCGACCCCGTCGTCACCCCGGACGGTGCCATCGCGGTGTTCGAGGCGGAGCCGGCGTACGGCCCGGCCGACGAGGAGATCCCCGGCCTCGTCGCCGACGTCCGCGCCGCGATGCCCGAGGGCGTCGAGGTCACCGGGCAGACGCCGTTCTTCTCCGACATCGTCGACCTGCTCGACGGCCGCCTGTGGCTCGTCGTCGGCTTCGTCGTGGCCGTGTCGGTGCTGCTGCTGGCCATGATGTTCCGATCGGTCGTGGTGCCGCTCAAGGCGGCCTTCATGAACCTGCTGTCGATCGCGGCGTCCTACGGCGTCCTGGTCATGGTCTTCCAGTGGGGCTGGGGCGGCAGCATCGCCGGCGTCGACCACCCGGTCGCGGTCTCGAGCTGGCTCCCGATCCTGAACTTCGCGATCCTCTTCGGGCTCTCGATGGACTACGAGGTCTTCCTGCTCTCGCGCATCCGCGAGTTCTGGCTCAAGACCGGCGACGCCACCGCGAGCGTCGAGCGCGGCCTGGCCGCGACCGGGCGGGTCATCTCCTCGGCCGCCGCGATCATGGTCGTCGTCTTCCTCGGCTTCTCGACCGAGGCGGACACGGTGGTCAAGCAGCTCGGCCTCGGCATGGCCGTCGCCATCGTCCTCGACGCGACGGTGGTGCGCATGGTCCTGGTCCCCGCGACCATGACGCTCCTCGGCAGGTGGAACTGGTGGCTGCCGGCCTGGCTCGACCGCCTGCTCCCGACCATCGAGGCCGAGAAGCACGACGACGAGCCGGGTACGCCGGAGCGTCAGCTCGAGAAGGCCGGGGTCTGAGGAGGGGCGGCAGCGACACCTCGTGGCCCCGGCAGCTCCGGCTGCCGGGTCAGGCGGCGGCCCCCGAGGGGCCGATCGACATGCAGATGATGTACCTGATGCACCACGCCTTCCGGCGCGACCTCGACCGGTTCGCGGACGCCGTGCGCGCCACGCCGATCGACGACCGGCGGACCTGGCAGCTGCTGGCCGAGCGGTGGGACCTCTTCGCGGAGGTGCTGCACAAGCACCAGGCCACCGAGGACGACCTGGTCTGGCC
>JAEZKN010000458.1 GCA_023415395.1 Actinomycetes bacterium | reverse complement strand
GCCCTACGGCACCGACTTCGGCCTCCGGGACCCGTTCGGCAACCCCGTGCGGATCTCCCAGCGCAACGAGGCGTCCCCGGCCGAGGTCAAGGACGCTTACGAGGGCGTCTGACCGGTTCCCCCGGCTACGCTCTCGCGGCATTGGGTACGGCTCGACACCAGACACCGGCCGCGCATCGGCCGGCTCGACAGCGGAAGTGACAGCCATGGACGAAGCACCCACCCGGTTCACCATCCGCCCCGACGACTACCACGTTCCGTACGCCGGCACGGCGGAGGATGGACGGAAGTTCTTCCTCAGTGACGAGCTGTTCACCCGCGACACCGGCTGGCTCGGGCTCTTCTTGTGGAAGGCGGACGGCACCTTCGACGAAGTCCGTGTCAGCCCCATCGGCCGGTCGACGGATTCGCCTCCCGGGCAGGCGGTGCCCGGCGACTCGGGCGGCCTGGTGGCGGCTCGACTCGCCGAACTCGGCACGTACGCTCTCGAGCCCATCGTCGTCGAGCCGTTCACGACCGAGGTCGACGGCACGGAGTTCGGATGGAAGGTCGGCCGCTACGACGACGGCACCTCATACATCACCATCGAGCCCGGCGACTTCATCTGCTACTACGCGCCCTGGGACGGTGTCGACTACGACACCTGACGCCACCGGCAACAGGCAACCGGCCAGGCGCTTCTGCCGCCGATCCGCACCACGCGGCAAGAAGCACGCTGCGCCGGGCCCCTGCGGACCCGAGAGACGGCGGCAGACGGGGCCAAGCCCCTTACGCGAAAGCCGCTCCGAGCTACGTTGGTACTTCAAGCCGGGTCACCGCGGTCGACGCGGGCGGGGTTTCGAGACGGTTGCTGCGCAACCTCCTCAACCACCGGTCGGCGGGGTGGTTTCGAGACGGGCGCAGAACGCCCGCCTCAACCACCGGTGGGCGGGGTGGTTTCGAGACGGTTGCTGCGCAACCTCCTCAACCACCGGACCTATGCGTACGGCGCCAGGTCGAAGGCCTGGTCGTCCAGGAGCGCGAGGCGGTGCGGGATCGCCTCCTCGATCAGCTCCACGACGGCAGGGTCCACGCGGTCGCGGGCGTAGCGGACGGCCAGCCACGGGACGATGGTCTCGGCGACGTCCTCGCGCTGCGGGTTGTCCCGTGCGTAGTCGGAGACGAAGGTCGGGTCGGCGTCCTGGGCCGCGACCCAGCCAGGCGAGGTCGCCAGGTCGGCGTCCAGCGAGGTGTGCGCGCCTTCGTGGGCCAGCGTCTCCTCGAGGATCCCCGCCTGCACGTACTCCCTGGTCTGGCCGGTGTGGATGAGCAGGCTCCGGTTGCCGCCGCCGTAGAGCTGCCGGCCCCGGTGGATCCAGAGCTCGTCGACGTCGCGACGCAGCATCGCCGGCAGGCGGCCGGTCACCACGGCGTACGTGCGTGCCTGGGTCCGGGCGGCCCGGAGGCTGCCGAACTCCGGGTTGACCACGGCGTCGATCCTCGAGCCGCCGGTGAAGCGCAGCCGGAAGACGTAGGCCCGGATCGTGACCCAGTCGTCCTTCCTGCGGTCGAAGACCATCCGCCGGTCCCGGCCGACGTACGCCAGGCGCTGGAAGACGGTCGGCGAGTCGGAGGTGATGATGTCCGGGTCGATGAAGATCGTGCCCGTGAACGGCGGCGGGACCGGGGCCTGCGCCTCGGCGGGCCGGCCGAGGGACAGCAGCGTCGCCAGCGCGACCGCCAGGACCAGTGACCTCATCCGCCGACCGTAGTGGGCTTCAGCCCAGCGCGGAGAGCTTTCGCTCCAGCACCCCGCGCTCGCGCTCGTTCTCGCACAGGCGTACGGCGGTCGCCAGCGCGTCCCGCGCCTCCTCCACCCGCCCCAGCCGGGTGAGCAGCTCGCCGCGCACGGACGGCACCAGGTGCGACCCGCGCAGGACGTCACCGAGCGCGTCGACGATGTCCAGCGCCGCAGCCGGCCCGGAGGCCATGGAGACCGCGACCGCGCGGTTGAGGTCGACCACCGGCGAGGGCGCGAGCCGCGCCAGGGCCTCGTAGAGGAGCACGATCCGGTCCCAGTCCGTCTCCCCCACCGACGGCGCCACCGCGTGGCACTCCGCGATCGCCGCCTGCACCCCGTAGTAGCCCAGGCCACGCCCGACGGCACCGGCGCGGGCCAGCGCCGCCCGGCCGCGCCGGATCGCGGACCGGTCCCACAGGCGACGGTCCTGGTCCTCCAGCAGCACCGGGTCACCGGCGGCGTCGGTGCGCGCCGGGAACCGGGCAGCCGTCAGCTCGAGCAGCGCCAGCAGCCCCTGCGCCTCGGCCTCGTCGGGCATCAGCTGCGCCAGCACGCGGGCCTGGCGGATCGCCTCCCGGGCCAGGTCGACGCGGATCAGCGAGCTCCCGGACGAGGCCGAGGACCCCTCGGTGAAGATCAGGTAGATCACGCTCAGCACCGAGAGCAGCCGCTCACGCCGCTCCTGCGCCGAGGGCAGCGCGAACGGCACCTGGGCCGCGGCGAGCGTCTTCTTGGCCCGGGTGATCCGCGCCTGCACGGTCGCGGTCGGCACGAGGAAGCCCCGGGCGATCTCGTCGCTCGTCAGGCCGCCGAGCACCCGGAGCGCGAGCGCGACCTGCGCCTCCCGCGACAGCACCGGGTGGCAGGAGATGAAGACGAGCGAGAGCACGTCGTCGTCGATCTCGTCGGGGTCCCACAAGACGTCGGAGCCGACCGCCTCGACCTGGTCGCGCGCCAGGCCGGCGTACCGCTCGTCGAGCGCCGCGCGGCGGCGGAACGCGTCGATCGCGCGCCGCCGCCCCACGGTCAGCAGCCAGGCCGCGGGCGACGCGGGCACGCCCTCGCGCGGCCAGGTGACGAGTGCCTGGGCCAGCGCCTCCTGGGCCAGGTCCTCGGCGAGCGCGAGGTCCCCGGTGGAGCGGGCCAGGGTGGCGACGATGCGGGCGGACTCGATCCGCCACACCGCCTCCACCGCCTCCCGGCTCATGTCCTCCCGGCCCATGTCCTCCCGACTCAGAGCTGGCCGGTCGCCTCGCGCCACGCGCGCTCCCGCTGGACGAACGGGTTGTCCTGGGGGAACTCGTCGATCGTCGGGACGCGGCGGATCTCGGTCTTGAACCCGGACCCGGCGGCCGGCATCCGCTTCGCCCACTCGACGGCCTCCTCCTTCGAGGCGACGTCGAGGAGGTAGAAGCCGCCGAACAGCTCCTTGGTCTCGCCGTAGGGCCCGTCGGTCACGACCGGCGGGGTCTGGGAGTAGTCGACGACGGCGCCGGTGGAGGGGTCGTCGAGCCCTTCGGCTGCGAGCAGCACGCCGGCCGCGATCAGCTCGTCGTTGAAGCGGCCCATCGTCTCGATCATCGTGTCCATGTCGACGGCCCCGAGACTCGCGTAGGCCTCGTCGGTCCCCCGCATGATCAGCATGTACTTCACGGTCTTCTCCTGTTCTCCGGGTCCTCGTTCCGGACCCTCTCACCCCGGAGTCGAACGGGGACACCCGCTGATCGACACGCGAGCCGACTTTTCCTCGACCGGTCCTCAGGAGCGCTTGTGCGCGCGACCCCCGAAGTGCAGGTACGTCGGCGCGCCCGCCTCGCCCGTGGGGTCGAAGAACACCGCCAGCAGGTCGCTGTCGGCGATCGGCAGCTTGAGCAGGAAGGAGTCCGGACGCTCGACCGGGACCAGCGGCAGCTCCTCCATCGGCGGCATGCTCTGCATCTCGCTGGCCGCGTGCGAGACCACGACGGTGGCGTGCAGCGAGCCGTCCTCGGCCGCGCCGATCGTGAACTCCAGGCCCTCGCGACGGTAGGTGCCGGCGTACCGCTCCGGGTCGGCGACGACGGCGGAGTCGAGCGGCGCGGGGTCCTGCCGGGGGGTGACCCCGAGGCGCCGCTCGAAGAGCCAGGCGGCGAGCTCGCGGTACATCGCCAGTGCGCTCTCGACGTTGGTCTGCAGGCAGAGGCCGAAGCGGTGCTCCGGGGAGACGCGCATGAAGGCGTTCTGACCCAGTGAGTTGCCGTCGTGGCCGATGACCGCGACGTCGCCGAAGTGGTCGAGGATCCAGCCGAGGCCCCACGCCTCGCCGAGCACGGTGTCGTCGACGAGCGAGATCTGCGGCTCCTGGGCGGCCGCCACGACGTCGGCGGAGAGCAGGCGGGTGCCGTCCGCGGCGACGCCCCCGTCGAGGTGCAGCAGGGCGAAGCGGATGACGTCGCCGGCGCTCGCCACCAGCGAGGCGCCCATCGGACCGCACGAGCGGTAGAGGCCCCACGGGTCGCTGACCCGCAGCGACGCGGGGTCCTCGGGGTCGGGCTCGTGCCCGACGGCGAGCGGGTGCGGGATCGCCTCCTCGGGGAAGACGACGGACTGCTTCAGGCCGAGCGGGGTGAGGAGCCGGTCGCGCAGCGCGGTCTCGAAGACGGTGCCGGTGACGACCTCCACCAGCCGGCCGAGGATCGAGTAGCCGCTGTTGCTGTAGCTCCAGATCGAGCCGGGCTCGGCGATCTGCGGCAGGTCGACGATCTCCTTCATGTAGCGCGGGAGCGCGTCGTCGCCGCGGCCGGTGTCGATGAAGACGTCGCCGTCGAAGCCGCTCGCGTGGCGCAGGAGGTCGCGCACCGTCACGGTGTCGCGGGCGTGGGCGTCACGGACCTCGAAGTCGGGAAGATAGGTCTTCACCGGGAGGTCGAGGTCGACCTTCCCCTCGTCGGCCAGCATCAGCACCAGCGTGGCGGTGTAGAGCTTGCCGATCGACCCGGGCAGGAAGAGCGCGTCGGACCGGGCGGGCGACCCGGTGCGGATGCTGAGCACGCCGGCGGCCACCTCGGTGATCTCGTCGCCGTCGAGCACCGCGAGCTGCGCGCCGGGGACGTGGTGGGTCTCGATGAGCTCGGCGAGCTTCTGCTCGAGCTCGGCGGGGGTGAACGACATGCTGCCTCCTCGGTCTGACCTACAGTGTAGGTAGCGTGTAACCTACACCGTAGGTTTGTCAAGGGACGGCCGGGAGCGATGAGGTGGGGGCATGGCGGCACTGACGCGTGAGCGGATCCTGCAGGCAGCGGTGCGCCTCGCTGACCGCGACGGCCCCGACGCGGTGACGCTGCGCAAGATCGCCGGGGAGCTCGGCGTGCACGTCACCTCGCTCTACAACCACGTCCCCACGCGCGACGCCGTCACCGACGGGATCGTCGAGCTGCTGCTCGACGAGGCGAAGCTGCCCACGACGCCGGTCCCCTGGGAGGAGTGGGTACGCCGCTTCGTCGCCGGCGTCGGCGAGATCGCCGCGACCCACCCCGGCGCGTTCCACGCGCTCCAGCAGCGCCCGGTCCAGGGGGCGCGCGCGTCGGCGTCCTTCGAGATCGCGATGGCCGCGTTCACCGAGGCGGGCTTCAGCGAGGCCGACGCCTTCGCAGCGGTCAAGGCGGCGTCGTACCTCGCCTTGATGATCGGCACTGAGCGCAGCATGGTCGCCCGCGGCGACCTGCGCGCGACCGAGCTCGAGGAGCTGCCGGCGGAGTCGTTCCCACTGGTCCGCTCGGTCGGCAGCGACGACGGGGACCCGGAGTACGTCTGGAGCTTCGGTGTCGAGACCCTCGTCGCCGGGCTACGCGCTCAGCTCGGGTGACTCAGCTCGGGTGACTCAGCTCGGGTGACTCAGCTCGGGTGACTCAGCTCCAGTGACTCAGCTCCAGTG
>JAEZKN010000140.1 GCA_023415395.1 Actinomycetes bacterium | reverse complement strand
CGCCGCGCCTTCTCGTGCCGGTCGAGGCCCCGCTCGCCGCCGCCGCCGTCCGCAACAACGCACCGGCGGCCGGCTACCGTGTGAGAGCCAAGCAGCGTGCGCTCGCTCTCGCGCTGCGGCTCGGCGTGGGGAGCATGGTCTTCCGGGATCGCGTGAGCGTCGATCCGCGTGGCGCGGAGGGCGAGCCGAGCCTGCCCGACCTCGTCGACGACGTGCTGGGGGTGCGCACCCGCTGGGCCGTCCCGGTGACCAGGGCCCGGGCCAATCGCAAGCCCGTGATCCAGGCACTCGACCACGCGGGGCGGCCGGTGGGCTTCGTCAAGGTCGGGACCAACGAGCTGACCCGTCGCCTCGTGCGCCACGAGGCCGACGCCCTGACGCGGCTCGCGCAGCACGACCTGACGGTGACGCTTCCGCGCGTCCTCGCCTGCGAGCGCTGGCGCGACCTGACGCTGCTCTTCCTCTCCCCCCTCGACCTCGCCGGCTCGTCGTCGCCGCGTCCGGCCGACCTCCTGCACGGCGCGCGCGAGATCGCCGCGGTGGGCCGACGGGAGGACCTTCCGCTGCGGGAGTCGTCGTTCTGGCACGAGCTCGGGGGAGACCTCGCCGTCCGCTCGGACGGGCGGTCGCGCGAGCTGGCGCGAGCCTGGACCCGGCTGGACGCCGAGCTCGGCGACCTCAGGCTGCCGGTCGGGGCAAGTCACGGCGACTTCGCCCCGTGGAACGCGGCTCGGGGCAGCACGGGCCTCATGCTGTGGGACCTCGAGCGGTTCCGGGCGGAGGTCCCGGTCGGGTGGGACCTCGTGCACTGCGACCTGCAGACTCGCATCCTGCGGCCCGGGCTGGCCCCGGACGACACCATCGAGGCGCGGCGCGCCCACGCTGCATCGTTGCTGGCTCCCCTCGGTCTCACCGCGGAGCAGAGCTCGCTGGTCTTCGCGGCCTACCTCGTCGACATCGCGCGGCGGTGGGTCGCCGACCGCCAGCACGACCTGGGGTGGGCCGAGGTGCTCGACGGCGTGGTGCGCTCGGCCGGGCGTCCGGCCGTGGGGGCGCACGTGGACAGGAGAGGGAGTGACCGGCAGTGGGAGCGGAGACGGTGAAGCGGATGCGAGGAGTGGAAGCGCTCGTGGGACCGGCCTTCCGACGGTTCGGCTCCGCGACCAGCACGTGGCGTGGGTCGCCGGAGATGCTGCTGGTGGGAACTCAGCGGGGAGGAACCACGTCACTGTTCCGGGCGTTGCGGCAGCATCCCGGATTCGTGGGGCCCTCGCACCGCAAGGGCGTCCACTACTACGACGTGGAGTACCACCGTGGGCGAGCCTGGTACCTCGGCCACTTCCCGACCCGCCGATCGTTGGACGCCCTCGCCGCGCGACTGGGCTACCCCCCGGTCGTGGGGGAGGCGAGTCCGTACTACCTCGCGCACCCGCTGGCTCCGCGCCGGTTCGCGGCCGACCTCCCGGACGTCAAGGTGATCGCGATGCTGCGCGACCCGATCGAACGGGCGTACTCAGCGCACGCGCACGAGCGCGCCCGGGGTTATGAGTCGCGTGAGTTCGCTGAGGCGGTCTCGGACGAACCCCGTTGGGTCGAGCAGGAGACGGCGCTGATCCTCGCCGACGACGGCTACCGCAGCGAGCGACACCGGCACAACGCCTACCTGACCCGGGGACACTACGTCGACCAGCTGATCGCGATCGAGGACCTGATCGGTCGTGAGCGGATGCTGGTCGTGGACTCGGCCCGCTACTTCGCCCGCCCCGAGACGGAGTTCTCGAGGGTCCTGCAGTTCCTCGAGCTGCCCGAGCACGGGGACATCCGTCACGATCAGCACAACGCCCGACCGCGATCGCCTCTCCCCGGCGACCTCCAGGGAGCGCTCGAGGAGCACTTCGAGCCCTACGACCGGCGGCTCGCGTCCTGGCTGGGCTGGGAGCCCTCGTGGCGCAGCGACCGCCGGCCGTGACCGCGACCGACCAGCCCGGCGTTGTCGACGTCGGCCGGCTGGCCCGCGGGGGGAGCATCAACCTCGTCGGCGCGGTCGCGAGCGCGGGCACCAACCTGCTCATCACCGTCGCGGTGACCCGCTCGATGTCGATCGCGCAGGCCGGTGCGTTCTTCACCGTGACCTCGATCTTCCTGATCCTGGTCGCGTGCGCGCGGCTGGGCTCCGGCTCGGCGCTGACCTACTTCGTCGCCCGGCTGCGAGCGACCGGGCACCCCGGCCTGGTCCGGCCCTGCCTGCGGATCGCGCTGGCGCCCGTCGTCGGCGTCTCGCTCCTCATGGGCGTGGTCCTCCTCGTCGTCGCCGAGCCGGTGGCGGGCCTGCTCGACGAGCAGCACGCGGGCACGATCGCGACGTACCTGCGAGTACTCGCGTTCGCGCTCCCGTTCGCCGCCACGTTGGAAGGCGTGCTCGGAGCCACGCGTGGCTTCGGCGCGATGCGGCCCACGGTGGTCGTCGAGAAGGTCGCCCGCCCCATCGTCCAGCTGCTCGGCATCCTGGTCCTCGCCGCCGTGGGAGGTGCGGCGATCGTGGTCGCCTGGTCCTTCCCGTACGTCCCCGCCGTTCTCGCGGGGAGCGCCTGGTTGAGCCACCTCCGGCGCAGGGACCACCGAGCCAGCCGTGAGCAGCGCCGGGAGCCGACGGCGGGACTGGTGAGGGAGTACTGGCGGTTCGCGGCGCCGCGTGCGATCGCCGCTCTGCTCCAGGTGGCGCTGCAGCGGCTCGACGTGGTGCTGGTAGCGGTGATGCTGGGAGGTCCCGCGAGCGCGATCTACGTCGTGTCGACCCGGCTCCTGGTGCTCGGAGCGTTGGGGATCCAGGCGATCTCGATGGCGGTGCAGCCGCAGGTGGCCGCCCACCACGCGCGCGGGGAGGCCGCGGCGGTCAACCTCCTCTACCGGACCAGCACCACCTGGCTGGTCCTCGCCACCTGGCCGCTCTACGTCGTGGGCGCGCTGTTCGCCCCCACCGTGCTGCGGCTCTTCGGGCCGGAGTACGCGGCCGGTGCCTCGGTGCTGGTGATCCTCGCCTTCGCCACGATGCTCTCGACGGCGTGTGGCGTCGTCGACGCGATGCTGACCATGGCCGGCCGCCCGTCGTGGATCCTGGGCAACGTGACGCTCGCGCTGGTCGTGAACGTCTCCCTCAACCTGGTCCTGATCCCGCGCTGGGGGATCGAGGGGGCCGCGGTCGCCTGGTCCGCCTCGATCCTGGTCAACAACCTGCGACCGCTCCTCCAGCTCTACCGCGGGCTGGGCATGCACCCCTTCGGACGCTCGTTGGCGTTGGCGATGGTGGCGGTGCTCGCGGCATACGTCCCGGTCGGCATGTGCTGCCGGCTCACGATCGGCCAGGACCTCGCTGCGCTGCTGACGACCGTGCTCGTCGGCACCGGGATCCTCGCGGTGACCGGGTGGCACTTCCGCGACCTGCTCGCGCTCCGGGACCTGGCCGGGGC
>JAEZKN010000449.1 GCA_023415395.1 Actinomycetes bacterium | reverse complement strand
CACCGTGCGCTGGAGCACGGTGCCCACCACCGCGGCCTCCTCGCCGGCCTCGGCGAGCACATCCCCGAGCGGATCGACGACCGCGGAGTGGCCGCTGTAGCGCGGGCCCGGCTGGCCGGCCGCGGCGACGAAGACGGTGTTCTCGATCGCCCGTGCGCGCAGCAGGGTGAGCCAGTGGTCTACCTTGCGCGGCCCGGCCACCCAGGCCGCCGGGACCACCAGCACCTCGGCGCCGGCGTCGACCAGCGCGCGGGCGAGCTCGGGGAAGCGCAGGTCGTAGCAGGTCATCAGCCCGACCCGGAAGCCGGCGACCTCGACCAGCACGGGCTCCAGGGCCCCGGCCGTGAGCCGGTCGGACTCGCGGTAGCCGAAGGAGGCGTAGAGGTGGATCTTGCGGTACGCCGCCGCGGCGCCGCCGCGCACGACGAGCGTGTTGAAGGGCCGGTCCGGGTCCTCGCCGCGCTCGAACATCCCGGCGACCAGCGTGGTGCCCCGCTCGCCGGCCACGCGGGCGACCTCGCTCGCGAAGGGTCCGTCGAGCTCCTCGGCGTACGGGCCGACGTCGGAGCCGGCCTCGCCGAAGTCGCGCGCGAAGGCCTCGGGGAAGACCACGAGGTCGGCACCGGTGGGCGTGAGCTCGGCGAGCAGTGCGCGGTTGCCGTCCGGCTCGAGGCCGGAGGCGTGCTGGACGAGGGCGACGCGCAGGCGGGACACCCTGCGAGACTGCCACACATGTCCTTCGCCGCGATCGTGCTCGCCGGGGGCCGGGCGGTCCGCATGGACGGCGTGGACAAGGCGTCGGTCGAGCACGGCGGGCTCTCGCTGCTCGAGCATGCGATCAACGCCCTGCTCGACGCCGACGAGGTGGTCGTCGTGGGCGACCCGGTGCCGACCACGCGCCCGGTGACCTTCTGCCGCGAGAGCCCCCGCTTCGGCGGCCCGGTCGCCGCGCTGCTGACCGGGTACGACGCGCTGGCCCGGCCGCCGCGGACCCTCGGCGTGCTCGCGGTCGACATGCCGCGCGTGACGCCGTGGACGTTCCGCCGGCTGCACGCCGCGGCCGAGGGGCGCGACGGCGCCTTCCTCACCGACGCCGAGGGGCGGCGCCAGCTGGCCGGCGTCCTGGACGCCACCCGGCTCGCCGGCGTACGCCCCGACCACGAGGGGCAGCACGGCCTGGCGATGGGCCGGCTGCTCGCCGGGCTCGACCTCGCCGAGGTGCCCCCGGCGGGCGACGAGGGTCGCGACGTGGACACCTGGGCCGACCTGCGCGATCTCTCCGGGGACTGACCGGGGAGCGACCGCAGGGGTTGCGGACTCGCACGGTTGTTCGGAAATCTGGCTCCTGTGAACCTCCACGACTGGATCGACGAGCTGTCCGACGTCCTCGAGGTGGACACCGAGGTCGACGAGGGCCTGCTGCTGGACCTCGCCCGCGTGGCGGCGCACAACGTCGCCCGGCCGGCGGCGCCGATCACGACCTTCCTGCTCGGCTACGCCGCCGGCGCCCTGGACGCCGACCCCGAGCAGCTCGAGGCGCTCGCGGCGCGGGCCCAGCTGCTCGCCGACGGCTGGGACCGACCCTCCGGCGCTCCCGACCCCGACGACATCGACGACGAGGTGCCCGACGACAGCGGGGTCGACCACACCGATGACGCCTACGAGGCGTGACTCCCTAGGCTGACGGCATGCGTGCCGTGATCGCCGACGGGGCCGGCGGCCCCGAAGTCCTGTCCGTCGCCGAGCTGCCCGACCCCGAGGCGGGCCCCGGCGAGGTCGTGCTGGACGTCGCCGCGGCGGCCCTGAACCGGGCCGACCTCCTCCAGCGCCAGGGCTTCTACCCCCCGCCGCCCGGCGCCTCGGACATCATCGGCATGGAGTGCAGCGGCCGGGTCGCAGCCGTCGGCGAGGGCGTCACCGGCTGGTCGGTGGGCGACGAGGCGTGCGCCCTGCTGGCCGCGGGCGGGTACGCCGAGAAGGTCGCCGTACCGGTCGGCCAGCTGATGCCGGTCCCGGCCGGCGTCGACCTCGTCACGGCGGCCGCGCTGCCGGAGGTGGCCTGCACGGTCTGGTCGAACGTCTTCATGATCGCCGGGCTCGAGCCGGACGAGACGCTGCTGGTGCACGGCGGCGCGGGCGGCATCGGGTCCTTCGCCATCCAGCTGGCCCACCAGCTCGGCGCCACCGTCGTGACGACCGCGGGGACCGCGGAGAAGCGCGTGGCGTGCCTGGCGCTCGGCGCGGACGTCGCGGTCGACTACCGCGAGCAGGACTTCGTGGAGGAGACGAGGCGGGCGACCGACGGCCGGGGCGCCGACGTCATCCTCGACAACATGGGGGCGAAGTACCTCGACCGCAACATCGACGCGCTCGCGACCGAGGGCCGCCTGGTCATCATCGGGATGCAGGGCGGCACCAAGGCCGAGCTCGACATCAACAAGCTCCTGCGCAAGCGCGGCGCCGTCATCGCGACCGCGCTGCGCTCGCGACCGGTCGAGGACAAGTCGGCCATCTGCGCCTCGGTCGTCGAGCACGTCTGGCCGCTGGTGGCCGAGGGCCTGGTGCAGCCGGTCGTGAACGGGGCGATGCCGCTCGAGGAGGTCGCCGCCGCCCACGCGCTCATGGAGTCCGGCGAGCACAGCGGCAAGATCCTCCTCACCCTGTGACGGCTACGGTGGAGGTATGACTGAGGAGCAGCACGTCGTCGTCATCGGTCCGAACGGGCAGCCCGTCAGCTCCGAGGAGGACGGCGAGCAGCGTTCGGTGACCGAGCTGGTCGAGCAGCCCGACAAGGTGATGCGGATCGGCAGCATGATCCGCCAGCTGCTCGAGGAGGTGAAGTCGGCGCCGCTCGACGAGGCCAGCCGCAACCGCCTCAAGGACATCCACCGCGCGTCGATCAAGGAGCTCGAGGAGGGCCTCGCCCCCGAGCTGGTCGAGGAGCTCGAGCGGCTCTCGCTGCCCTTCACCGAGGAGTCCACCCCCTCCGACGCCGAGCTGCGCATCGCCCAGGCCCAGCTGGTCGGCTGGCTCGAGGGCCTCTTCCACGGCATCCAGACCGCGATCTACGCCCAGCAGATGGCCGCCCGCGCGCAGTTCGAGCAGATCCGCCGCGCGCTCCCCCAGGGCGCGGCGATGCCGGGCGGCCCCGGTGGCCCGATGGCCCCCGGCCAGGACGGCCAGCAGCCGCCCACCCCCGGCGAGTCCGGGGGCATGTACCTCTAGCCCCTGACCGACCGGCTGTCGCGGGGTCGCGGCAGGGGTCCGAGGCCGGTCTCGTCGGTTCTCGGGCGTTGCAGCGGGGTGGAACCGACGACTTCCCCGGTGAACCGGGGATCCCGACGCCCGCTCAGCCCCGCCGGCGCCCCAGCGCAGCGGCGAGCAGCAGCCCGAGCAGGCCGACGATCACCAGGGCGGCACCGGGGGCGGCGATGCGGGTGAGCTCCGCCTTCTCGCCGGCGACGAGGGTGAACGTCGCCTCGGCCACCTCCGGCGGCGTGGGCGAGGTGCCGGGGCCCAGCAGCTGCTCGACCTGCCGGACGTGGGCGGGGGTGGCGCGCGTCGTACCCCCGTCCTTGGTGGCGGCCAGCGTGTCGCCGTCGGCCTGGACGTACCAGACGTACTCCTGGTCGGGCTTGAGGTCCGGCACGCCGCAGGCCTTCGGGCCGCTCGGGGTCTCGACGGTCGCCTGCTCGCCGATGTCGCCCTTGTGGACCAGGTCGACGTCGACGTCGTAGGTGACGGTCCGCCCCGACACCGTCCGGTCGGCGACCGTGCCGGTGAAGACCGCGTCGGCGCGCATCGTCTGCTGCTCCAGCGTCGCGTTCGGGTGCTCGCACGCGGGGGCGGCCGGGGGGGCCGTCGCGGCGACGAGCGCGCCGGAGGAGGCGAGCACGAGGGCGAGCAGGCGGGAGATCACGGCGTCCAGTGTGCCTCAGGGCCCGCTCAGAGGTTCAGGAGCCCGGCCAGCACCCTGGCGACACCGTCCTCGTCGTTGGACGGCGCCGCGTGGGTCGCGGCGTCGCGGACCGTCGGGTGGGCGTTGGCCATGGCGTAGGCCGTGCCGGCCCAGGCGAGCATCGGCAGGTCGTTGGGCATGTCACCGAAGGCGACCACGTCGGCGGCGTCGATCCCGAGGTCGGCGCACAGCAGCGCGAGCGTCGAGGCCTTGGTGACACCGGGAGCGCTGATCTCGAGCAGCGAGGAGGCCGAGGACCAGGTGATGACCAGCCGGCCCTCGACGGCCGCCTCGGCGGCGTCCCAGAACTCCTGCGGGCCCAGCTCCTCGTGCCGCGCGAGCAGCTTGAGCGCCGGCTGGTCGAAGAGCTGCTCCACGGTCCCCCGGCGCGCGCCGTCGGGCAGCTGGTGACGCTCGAGGAAGTGCGGCTCGAGGCCGATCCCGTCCAGCGTCTCGACGGCGAAGGTCGATCCGGGGATCGCCGTCCGGATCACCTCGCACATGGCCAGCCCGAGCGGCGGGTCGATGGGCCGCTCGAGCTGCGGGCGGTGGCGCGCGACGTCCCACACCAGCGCCCCGTTGCTCACGACCGCCAGCCCGTGCTCGCCGACGTGCTCGAAGACCTCCTCGGTCCAGCGCAGCGGCCGGCCGGTCACGAACACCACGGGGACGCCGGCGGCCTCGACCTGGGCGAGCACCTCCGCGGTGTACGCCGAGACGCTGCCGTCGCTGCGGACCAGCGTGCCGTCCAGGTCGGTGGCGACGAGCCGAGGTCGCGTCACGGCAGCGGCCTGACCATCACGAGCTCGCCGTCCTCGGTCGTCCCGCGCAGCTGGGTGAAGCCGCACTTGGCGAGCACCCGGATGCTGGCCCGGTTGGTGGGCTCCACGCTCGCGCGAACGCGGACGCCCAGCGCGTCGGTGCTCGCGAGCAGCGCCTGCAGTGCCTCGGTGGCGAAGCCGTAGCCGTGCGCCTCGTCGACCAGCCCGTAGCCGACCTCGGCCTCGGGCACGCCGTCGGCGGCCGGCTCGGGCGGGCCGAAGAAGCCGATCGAGCCGAGCGCGGTCACGCCGCGCACGACGTGCCGCGGCGCCCAGGTGTCGCCCGCGCGCCACAGGGTCGCGGCGTCCGCGTCGTCACGGCGGGGGTAGTCGCGGTGCCAGCCCTCGCGGCGACCGCCGGACCGGATCGCGGCGACGTCCTCGGCGCTCCACAGCGGCAGCCGGAGCCGCTCCGTGGCGACGACCTCCGGGAGGCTCACTCCGGGAACCACCGTCCGAGCTCGGTCGCGAGCCCGTCCTCGTAGACGCTGTCCGTCACGGCGTCCGCGGCGTCCAGCACGGGCTGGATCGCCTGGCCCATCGCGACCGCCCGGCGAGCCCAGTCGAACATCTCGAGGTCGTTGCGGCCGTCGCCGACCGCGAGGGCGTCCGCGGCGGTGACGCCGAGCTGCTCGGCGACGTACTCCAGCCCGGACGCCTTGGAGACGCCCACCGGGGCCAGGTCGAGCCACGCCGTCCAGCCCACGACGTAGTTGATGCCGTGCAGGCCGAGCTCGGCGGCGAGCTCGACGAACTCGTCGGCGGTGGAGTTCGGGTCACGGATGATGACGCGGCTCACGTCGTCGGCCAGGAGGTCGTCGACCGCGGTGACGATCATGTCGCCCGAGAGCTCACCCTCCGGGAACGCCTCGGTCACGCGGTAGCCGATGCCCCGCTCCTCGACCGCGACGATCGCGGTGGGCTTGCGCTCCAGGATGGCCTCGACCGCGGGCCGCGCGTCGAAGGTCTCCTCGTGGACGACCTCGAAGGGCGGGTAGCGGAAGACGACCGCCCCGTTGGAGGCGACGATCCACAGCGGGTCGTCCCCCTCCTCGTGCAGGTCGAGCAGGTCGGCGACGCCGGTCATGCCGTGCGGCGAGCGGCCGCTGGCGAGCACGACGTGGGCGCCGGCGTCGCGGGCGCGCAGCACGGCGGCCTTGACCGCGGGCGCGATCTCCTCGTGGGTCATGCCGGCGCCCTCGACCCACTTCAGGATCGTTCCGTCGATGTCGAGCGCGACCAGCTTCGGCTTCCAGTCCAGTGGCACGGTCACGGGGCGATCGGCTCCAGCACCTCGCGGCCCAGCCACGGCTGGAGCGCCTGCGGCACCCGGACCGAGCCGTCGGCCCGCTGATGGGTCTCGAGGATCGCCACGATCGCCCGCGGGATCGCGCACAGGGTGCCGTTGAGGGTGGCGACCGGCTTGATGTCGCTGCCGCCGTCGGGCTTGGCGAACCGGCCACGGGTGTCGAGGCGCCGGGTCTGGAACTCGGTGCAGTTCGAGGTCGAGGTCAGCTCGCGGTACTTGCCCTGGGTCGGGATCCACGCCTCGCAGTCGAACTTCCGCTGCGCCGACAGGCCGAGGTCCCCGGCGGCGGTGTCGATGACCTGGTAGGCCAGCTCGAGCTTGTCGAGGAACGCCTTCTCGATCTCCAGCAGGCGCTGGTGCTCGGCGTAGGACTCCTCGGTCGTCGTGTAGACGAACATCTCGACCTTGTCGAACCAGTGGACGCGGATGATGCCCTTGGTGTCCTTGCCGTGCGAGCCGGCCTCCTTGCGGAAGCACGGGCTGAACGCGGCGTAGCGCAGGGGCAGCGACGCGCCGTCGAGGATCTCGTCGGAGTGGTACGCCGCCATCGGCACCTCCGAGGTCCCGACGAGGTACATGTCCTGGCCCTCGATCCGGTAGACGTCGTCCGCGGCCTGGCCGAGGAAGCCCGTGCCCTCCATCGCGCGCGGCTTGACCATCGACGGCGCGACCACCTGGGTGAAGCCGTGCTCGCGGGCGGTGGCGTTGGCCAGGTTGACCAGCGCGAACTCGAGCTCGGCGCCGACGCCGGTGAGGAAGTAGAAGCGCGACCCCGACACCTTGGCGCCGCGGTCGAGGTCGATCGCGCCGAGCATCCGGCCGAGCTCGATGTGGTCGCGCGGCTCGAAGCCCTCGGCCGCGAAGTCGCGCGGCGTGCCGATCGTCTCGAGCACGACGAAGTCGTCCTCGCCCCCCGCGGGCGCCTCGTCCGCGGCGAGGTTCGGGATGCTCATGATCGCGTCGTTCCACGCCGCCTCGGCGGCGCCCTGGGCGGCCTCGAGCTCCTTGACCTCCGCGGCCAGCGCCTTGGTGCGGGTCAGCAGCTCCTGCTTCTCCTCGCCCTGGGCCTGGGCGACCTGCTTGCCGAGCGCCTTCTGCTCGGCCCGCTTCGCCTCGAACTCCGCGATCGCGGCCCTGCGGGCGGCGTCGGCGGACAGCGCCCGGTCCACGACCTCGTCGGACAGGCCGCGCTTCGCCTGGGCGGCGCGGACGCGGTCGGGGTCGTCACGGAGGATGCGCGGGTCGATCATGCCGGCAAGGCTATCCGGGCGTGCGCGTGCGCCGCCTGCCAGATACCACCGCACCCCCCGGCATACTGGGGCACCATGCTCGACCGACCGCGCGCCATCGTCCTCACGTGGGCCGTCGTCTGCTTCGTCCTGGTCGGGGTGCTGGCGGTCGGCATCGGCGCCGAGTGGTCCTGGCTGGTCGACGTCGACGACCGCGGCGAGGGCACCCAGACCTGGTCGACCGACATCGGCTGGTTGCACGCCGTCCTGCGCCTGGTCGAGATCGCCTTCGGCACGATCGGGATGACGATCTACACCGTCGTGCTGTTCGCGCTGCTCTTCCGCAGATACCGCCGGGCGGCCTTCTTCACCGCGGGGGTGATGATCGCGACGTCGATCGCCACCACGGTCATCAAGAACCTCATCGACCGCGACCGGCCGGACTGGCAGCACGCCGACGCGCTGCTCAGCACGCACTCCTACCCCTCCGGGCACGCGTCCTCGGCGGCCGCCCTCGGCGGGATCGTCGTCATCTTGGTGTCGATGCTGGTCCGGCGGGCGAACCTGCGGCGCACGGCGTACGCCGCCGTGGTGCTCGTCGTCGCGCTCATCTGCCTGGACCGGGTGCTGCTCGGCCGGCACTACCCGACCGACGTGGTCGGCGGCGTGCTGCTGGGCCTGGGGATGGTGCTCCTCGGGATCGCGCTGTACAGCCCGCTGCCGCGCAGCCACGCCGCGAGCGCCGAGCCCCTGCCCGAGGTCTTCACCTCCGACCGCGAGCTCGCCGTGATCCTCAACCCGATCAAGGTCGAGGACGTCGGCCAGTTCGAGTCGATCGTGAACGCGATGGCCGTGGAGGCCGGCTGGTCGCAGCCGACCTGGCACTACACGACCGTCGAGGACCCCGGCACCGGCATGGCGGACGCGGCCGCGGTGTCCGGCGCCGACCTGGTGATCGTCTGCGGCGGTGACGGCACCGTGCGGGAGGTGTGCGCCGAGCTCGCCGGCACGGGCATCCCGGTCGGGATCGTCCCCGCCGGCACCGGCAACCTGCTGGCCCGCAACCTCGACATCCCGCTCTACATCCGCGCCGCCATCGACGTCGCGCTCAACGGCCAGGACCGGGCCATCGACATGGTCGAGGTCTCCGGCGACGGCTTCGAGGACACCCACTTCATGGTGATGGCCGGCATGGGCTTCGACGCCGCGATCATGGAGGGCGTCAACGAGGACATCAAGAAGCGGGTCGGCTGGCTGGCCTACGTGCTCTCCGCGCTGAAGTCGCTGATGTTCCCCGCGGTCCGGGTCGAGGTCTCGGTCGACGGCGGGGAGTTCACCAGGCACCGGGCACGCACGATCGTCGTCGGCAACGTCGGCTTCCTCCAGGCCGGCATGCCGCTGCTCCCCGACGCCGCGATCGACGACGGCGTGCTCGACGTCGTGATGCTGCACCCCCGCAAGTTCCTCTCCTGGGTGCCGCTCGCCTACCGCGTCCTGGCCCGGCGCTCCCGCACCGACGAGCTGGTGAACCGGATGACCGGCCACACCGTCGTCGTCCGCGCCGCGACCGACACCCCGCGCCAGCTCGACGGCGACTCGATCGGCCCCGGCAAGGAGCTGCGGATGACCTGCATCCACGGCCGGCTCCTGGTCCGCGTCCCCCGCTGACTTGCGAGTCGGCGCAACTTGCCCGCCGTGGACCCGCGAGTCGGCGCTACTTGCCCGCCGTGGACCCGCGAGTCGGCGCAACTTGCCCGTCCTGTCCCCAGCCTCTGTGGATGAGGCGGGCAAGACGCGCCGACTCGGGCCCTCCTGGCGGGCAAGACGCGCCGAGTCGCACCCCTCAGGCAGGCTGCTCGCGGAGCGGGAAGAGCCGCTGGAGCAGGTCGGCGATCGTCACGAGGCCGACCACCGTCGCGGGGTCGGCGGGGTCGGTGACGACCGCGAGCTGGTTGCTGGTCTCGCGCATCCGGGCCAGGGCGGCGTAGAC
>JAEZKN010000594.1 GCA_023415395.1 Actinomycetes bacterium | reverse complement strand
TCCCAGACGTCGTCGCGCGCCTCGTTGTGCGGCACGCCCGGCGCGGCCGCCTCGAACGCCTCGGCCCAGTCGTCGGCGCCCAGCCAGAGGTCGGCCCACGGGGTCTCGACCTCGAGCCCCGCGGACGGCGGCTCCTCGTAGAGCCGGACCGCGGGCTCGACGGCGGCGACCATCGCGGCGCTCGCCTTGAGCCGGGCCACCTCGGGGTCGGGCTCCTCGGGGAAGGCCTCGGCCCCGGGCACCAGGTCGCGCAGGGTGCACGTCTGCACCCCCTCCTCGCCCAGGCTCGGCAGCACGTCGCCGACGTAGGCGAGGTAGGGCCGGTGCGGCCCGACGAAGAGCACGCCGCCGCGACGGTCGCCCAGGCGCGGGTCCGCGTGGATGAGGTACGCCGCGCGGTGCAGCGCCACGACGGTCTTGCCCGTGCCCGGACCGCCGTCGACCACCAGGGCGCCGCGCGAGCTCGCGCGGATGATCGCGTCCTGGTCGGCCTGGAGGGTGCCGAGCACGTCGCGCATCCGCGGGGAGCGGCTGCTGCCGAGGCTGGCGATGAAGGCGGACTGGTCGTCGAGGGCGGCGTGGCCGGCCAGCCCGTCCGCGGTGAACACCTCGTCCCAGTAGTCGGTGACGACGCCCCCGGTCCAGCGGTAGCGCCGCCGGCTGGCCAACCCCTGCGGGTGGGCGTGGGTCGCGGCGAAGAAGGGCTCGGCGGCCGGCGTGCGCCAGTCGACCAGCAGCCGCTCCCCGTGGCGGTCGGTGAGGCCGAGGCGGCCGACGTACACCGTCTCCCCGGCCGTGGTCACCATCCGGCCCAGGCACAGGTCGAGGCCGAAGCGGCGCAGCGTGCGCAGCCGGGCGCTCAGCCGGTGGACCTCCTGGTCGCGCTCCAGCGCCTGCTGCCACTTGCCGCCCGGGGCGCGGCGCTCCGCGGCGAGGCGCTCCTCGAGGTCGGTGATGGACGCGGCGAGGCTGGTGGCGATCGCGGCGAAGTGCTCGTCGTCGGCGGCGACGAGGGCCGGATCGGCCTTGGCGAGGTGGGCGGCGAGGGCGAAGGCGCTGGTCACGACAGACGATGGTGGGGCCGGACGGGGGTCTTGCCGCAAGCCCCCGGTGCCGCTATACCTTGAAAGTGCCGGGGAAGGTGCCCGGCGCGGGATCCTCGCCCACGAGCCCGTCGACGGACTCCCGGAGCAGGTCCGCGTGGCCCACGTGGCGGCCGTACTCCTCGATCAGGTCCAGCACGATGCGGCGTGCGTTGGGGTGACGGCCCTCGTCGTCGCTCACGTCCGCGGCGAAGTCGAGGCCGCCGGCGGCGATCGCCTCGTCGAGCAGCCGCTGGCCCTGGGCGACCGACTCCACGAAGAGCCGCTCGAGCGACTCCGGGGTGTCGTCGTCCTCCACCCGGAGGTGCCAGTCGGCGTCGTCCCAGTCGGCCTGGTCGAAGGGCGGGAAGGGCCGCCGGCCGTGGAGCTTCCACGCGAGCGTGATCGCCTCGACCACGGCGGCGTGCTTGAGCAGTCCGCCCAGGGTCAGCGTCGAGGGGCCGAGGGTGGCGCGGATGCCGGCGGCGTCCAGGCCGCCGCACTTCCACAGGAGGTAGCCGCGCATCCGGTCGAGCGACCCCCGCAGGGCCGCGACCTCGTCGCCGGCGAGCGGAGGCTCCTGTCCGATGGTGATCTGCGTCATACCGGGCACCCTAGGCGCGACCGGCGACACCCGTCTCCCCCAGCAGGACGTCGAGCTCGGCCCGGATCTCGGCCCGCAGGTCGTCGTGCTGCGGGCCGAGGCGGTGCTCGTCGCGGACCAGCCCGTGCACGTGGTGCAGGACCGCCGGCATCCCCACGACCTCGGCCGGCTCCCAGTGGTAGCGCGGCGTGACGTGGGCGTGCAGGAACGCGTCGGTGTTGCCCTGCACCTCGATGTTGATCCGCCGGAACTCCGGGTCGCGCCGCGCCGCGACCGTCGACACCGCACGGGCCAGGAGCGCCGCGTCCTCCAGGAAGACGGCCTGCCGCTCGGGCGCGAGGTCGGTGATCTGGTCGGCGGCCGGGTCGTCGGTGAGGAGCACGCAGTAGCCCGGCAGGTGCTGGACGTCGCCGATGACGGCGTACCCCGCCCGCATCCGGCGCAGCACGGTCGGGTTGGTGCCGGCCAGGGCAGTGCCGACGCGGTCGTGGCGGAAGTCCGGGGTCACCGACGGCACCCTACGCATGGCCCGCCGAGGACGCGGGTACGGGGCGCCCATGGCATCGAACACCCATTCGAACGACGACCAGCCCGACCTCCTCGGCGCGCGGGGCTGAGGTCGTGGCCGATCTGGAGACGCAGCGCGAGCGGGTCCCGATCGACGACGGCGGCGAGCTCGACACCGCGCTGGCCTTCCTGGACTTCCAGCGCTCGTGCGTGTTCAAGAAGATCGAGGGGTTGACCGAGGAGCAGCTGCGCCGCCGCCTGGTCGTCTCCGAGACGACCCTGCTCGGACTGGTGAAGCACTCCGCGGACGGCGAGCGCTGGTGGTTCGCCCACCACCTCGGCGGCGATCCGGCCCACGCCGACATCGACTGGAGCATGGTCGTGCCCGAGTCGACCCCGGCGGAGGCAGTGGTCGCCGACTACCGCGCCGCGATCGCCGAGGCCGATCGGCACATCGCCGCCGCGGAGTCGGCGGAGACGCTCACGGCGCTGCCCGTGGGGGACAGGGGACCGAGGACGCTGCGGTGGGTCCTCCACCACAAGATCGCCGAGATCGCCCGGCACCTCGGGCACATGGACATCCTGCGCGAGCAGATCGACGGCGTCACCGGGCGCTGAGCTCTCCGGTCCCCGCCCGCTCAGGGGTGGAGGGCGGGCTCGTCGGGCGGGGCGAGGGTGAGGATCGCGTCCTCGATGAGCGGGTCCCGCTCGATCTCCGCCTCGACCTGGCGCAGCCGGACGGCGAGGCGGGGCTCGCGGTCGTCACCGGTCAGGTCGACGGCGGCGACCACGAAGAGCCGCTGCGGGCCGACGTACTCGACGTGGAGGTAGGTCAGCCGGTCGATGGCCGGGTGCTCGAGCAGGGCGGCGATCACGCGGGAGCGGAGCTCGGGGCTGAGCCCCTCCCCCAACAGGTAGTCCATGTTGCGGCGCATGAGGAACACCGCGACCAGCGCCAGCAGCACACCCACCGCGACCGACCCGACCGCGTCCCAGACCGGGTCGCCCGTGGCCTGGTGCAGGGCGATGCCGCCGCCGGCCAGCAGGATCCCGAGCAGCGCGGAGAAGTCCTCGAAGAACACCGCGCGCAGGGTCGGGTTCGAGGTGGTGGCCACGAAGCGCAGCGGGTGGGTGCCCCACCGGCGCGCGGCTCCCGTCGCCTGCCGGCTCGCCTGCAGGAACGACGACCCCTCCAGCACGAAGGCGATGCCGAGCACGACGTAGTTGATCAGGTAGCTCGTCTCCTCCGGGCCCTCGGTCGTCAGCTCGGTGAGGCCGTGCCAGATCGAGACCACTGCTCCGGCGGAGAAGAGCCCGAACGCCGCGACGAGCGACCAGATGTAGGTCGCCCGGCCGTAGCCGCGCGGGTGCTCCTCGTCGCGCGGCCGGCGGCCCTGGCGCTCGGCGACCACGAGGAAGACCTCGTTGCCGGTGTCGGCCCAGGAGTGCGCGGCCTCGGCGACCATCGAGGCCGAGCCGGTGAGGGTGGCGGCGACGGACTTGGCGATCGCCAGCAGGCCGTTGGCCGTCAGCGCGACCAGGACCGTGAGCAGCGAGGCGTTCTCCGTCGGCTCCTCCGGCAGGGTGGGCGAGTCCATGGGTCCTCCGTCTCCCCCGTACGGTCGCACCATGCGCTCGCACCTCGCCGCCGTCGCGCTCACCACGGCCCTGACCGCTCTCCTGGCCGGGGTCCTGGTGGGCTGCTCGGGCGACGAGCCGGACCCCGCGCCCCTGCCCGCGCGGACGACCGGCGACCCGACGGGCGCGCCGAGCAGGTTCGAGGAGTACGTCGCCCTGGGCGACTCCTTCACGGCCGCGCCGCTGGTGCCGCCGACCGACACCTCCACCCTCTGCCTGCGCTCCGGGGTCAACTACCCGGCACTGGTCGCCGAGGCGCTGCCGGGCACCGAGCTCACCGACGTCAGCTGCAGCGGTGCCACCACCGCCAACACGCGCACCCCGCAGTCGGGCGGCGGCGGGTCGGTGCCGCCGCAGCTCGACGCGCTCGGCCAGGAGACGGACCTGGTCACGGTCGGCCTGGGCGGCAACGACGAGGGGCTCTTCGCGAACACCATGGGCCGCTGCGTGCTGGTCGCGTCTCAGGACCCGACCGGCGCCCCGTGCACGGAGGCCGCTCGTGGCGGTCGCGACCTCGACCGGATGCTCGGCCGGATCACCGACAACCTGGTCGAGGTGGTCGCCGACATCGAGGAGCGCTCACCGCGGGCCCGGGTGCTGCTGGTCGGCTACCCGCAGCTGGTCCCGGAGACCGGCACCTGCGAGGACCTGCCGCTCGCCACCGGCGACTACCCCTTCGCCCGGACGGTCAACCGCGGGCTCGCCGACGCCGTCGAGGCCGCCGCGGAGAAGGCCGACGTGGAGTTCGTCGACCTGTGGGCGCCCAGCGCGGGCCACGACATCTGCGCCGAGGACCCGTGGATCAACGGCCGCACCACCTCCCCGGCCGTCGCCCTGGCCTACCACCCGCTCGCGGTGGAGCAGCGCGCCGTCGCCGACCTGGTGCTGGAGCAGCTCGACCGCGACTGAACCGACCGCGAGGACGACGGGTCAGAGCGACCGGTGGACCGGCACCCCCGCCACGACCGTCAGCGCGGACGCCATCTCGCGCAGCGCCGCCCCCGTCGCGGCGGTGTCATCGGGGTCGCCGGGGTCGCCGTGGTCGCCGGGCAGCGCGAGCGGGTCGCGGT
>JAEZKN010000373.1 GCA_023415395.1 Actinomycetes bacterium | reverse complement strand
CCGGAGCCGGTCACGGCGGCGTAGGTGATCAGCGCGTCGGCCAGCGAGGAGAGCCCGGACGGGGACGCGTTGTCGGAGGGGTCCCGCGGCCGCGCGACCAGCGCCTCGGCGTCGTCGGCGGTGTCGTGGAAGCCGCCGTCCTCGGCCGCGAAGTGGTCGAGGGCGGTGTCGAGCAGCAGGCCGGCCCGCTCGAGCCACACCCCGTCGCCGGTGACCTGGAGCAGGTCGAGGAAGCCGGCCGCGACGCAGCCGTGGTCCTCGAGCACCCCGGCCGGCGCGCCGACCACGCCGTCGCGCGAGACCCGGCGCAGGCGCCCGTCGACGACGTGCAGCCGCCAGAGCAGCTCTCCGGCCTCGACCGCGGGGGCGGCGTACCCCGCCCGGCACAGGCCGCTGATCGCCAGGCCGTTCCACGCCGCGACGACCTTGTCGTCCCGGGCCGGCCGCTCGCGGCGGTCGCGGGCCTCGAGGAGACGCTGCCGCACCGACTCCCACCGGGCGGGGTCGTCGGGGTCCCGGGGCATCTGGAGCGTCGAGGTGCCGCGCTCGAAGGTCCCGGCCTCGGTGACGCCGAGCAGGGCGGCGGCCCAGGCGCCGTCCTCGGGCCCGAGCGCCTCGGTCAGCTGGGCGGGCGTCCAGACGTAGAACGTGCCCTCCTCGCCCTCGGAGTCGGCGTCGAGCGCGGAGGCGAAGCCGCCCTCGGGCGTGCGCAGCTCGGCGAGCAGGAACCCCGCGATCCCGTCGGCGACCCGCCGGCCGAGCGCGGTCCCCCACCCGGCGTACACGCGCAGCAGGAGGGCGTTGTCGTAGAGCATCTTCTCGAAGTGCGGCACCACCCACTCGCGGTCGACGGAGTAGCGCGCGAAGCCGCCGCCGAGCTGGTCGTGGATGCCGCCGCGGGCCATCGCCTCGAGCGTCGCGTCGACCATCCGGCGCGCCTCCGTCGCCGCGCCGTCGCCGCCGGAGATGCGCAGGAGGTACTCCAGCACCATCGACGGCGGGAACTTCGGCGCGCTCCCGAAGCCGGCCCAGCGCTGGTCGAACTCCCGGGCCAGCGTGATCACCGCGCCCTCCAGCAGCTCGGGCCAGGTCAGCTCGGTCCGACCGGCGAGCCCCTGCGCGGCGAGGTGCTCGCGCAGCGTCGCCGCGACCTTGGCCACCTCGTCGCGGCGGGTCGCCCAGGCGTCGACCAGCGCCTCGAGCACCTGGCGGAACGACGGCTGACCGTGCCGGGGCCGGTCTGGGAAGTAGGTGCCGGCGAAGAACGGGTTGCCGTCGTGGTCGAGCACGCAGGTCATCGGCCAGCCGCCGTGCCCGGTCATCGACGTCGTGGCCTGCATGTAGACCGCGTCGACGTCGGGCCGCTCCTCGCGGTCGACCTTGATGCTGACGAAGTGCTCGTCGAGGTACGCCGCCGTCGCCTCGTCCTCGAACGACTCGTGCGCCATCACGTGGCACCAGTGGCAGGCGGCGTACCCGATGCTCAGCAGCACCGGCACGTCGCGCCGCCGTGCCTCCGCGAAGGCCTCCGGACCCCACTCCCACCAGTCGACCGGGTTGTCCGCGTGCTGGAGCAGGTACGGCGACGTCGCGTCCCTCAGGCGGTTCGGCACCTCGTCACGGTATCCACTCGGCCCGCCGCACTATCAGTCCGAGGACTCCAGGAACTCCTTGGTCTTGGCGACCGCGAAGCCCCAGCCCTGCTCCAGCGTCGGCTTCGGCGGCACCGCGACCTCGTCGGGGTTGGTGAGCACGTCGAGCAGGACCGGCCCGGGGTGCGCGAGCGCCTCCGCGACCGCCGCGTCGACGTCGTGCGGGTCCTCGACCCGGAGGCCGCGCATCCCCACCGCCTCGGCCACCCGGGCCAGGTCGGGGTTGGCCAGCCGGGTGCCGTAGGCCGCCAGCCCGGCCTGCTCCATCTCGAGCTTGACCATGCCGAGGCTGCCGTTGTCGAAGACGACCAGCGTGACCGGGAGGTCGTGCGCCACGGCGGTGAGCAGGTCGCCGAGCAGCATGGTGAGGCCGCCGTCGCCGCAGAACGCCACGACCTGGCGCTGCCGGTCGAGCGCCTGCGCGCCCAGCGCCTGGGGCATCGCGTTGGCCATCGAGCCGAGGTTGAAGGAGCCGAGCAGCTCGCGCCGCCCGGTCATCCGCACGAACCGGGCCAGCCAGGTCGCCGCCATCCCCGTGTCGACGGTGAAGACGGCGTCGCTCGCGGCGTGCCGGTCGACCGCCGCCGCCAGGACCTCGGGACGGACCCGGCCGTCGGGGTTGTCGACCTTGCGGCGCAGCAGGCCGCGCGGCTTGCGCTCGTAGTCGGGGTCGGTCAGCCGCTGCTGCCGCTCGCGCCAGGCGTCGTACGACGAGCGCGACTTCTCCAGCAGCGAGCGGTCGGCCTGCTGCTCCAGGTGCGGGAGCAGCGCGGCGATCGTCAGCCGGGCGTCGCCGACGACCGGGTGGTCGATGGGGTGGCGTCGGCCGATGTGCTCGCCGGCCGCATCGACCTGCACCACGACCTTCCCGTCGGGGTAGAACTCCTTGTACGGGAAGTCGGTGCCGACCATCAGCAGCGCGTCGCAGCCGTCGAAGGCCTCCGCGGTCGCGGGGTTGCCCAGCAGCCCGGACTGCCCGATCTCGTAGGGGTTGTCGTCGTCGAAGCCCTGCTTGGCCTTGAGCGTCACGACCATCGGCGCCGCGAGCCGCTCCGCGACGGCGAGCACCTCGGCCCGTGCGTCACGGGCACCGCAGCCGACCAGCATCGCGACGCGCCCGGCGCCGTTGAGCGCCGCGGCGGCGCGAGCGACGGCGTCCTCCTGCGGGGGCACCGCGGGGTGGTCGGTGACGAAGCGCGGGACGGGGGTCCCCTTCGGGGCGTCGAGACCGCCGACGTCGCCCGGCAGGGTGAGGACCGCGACGCCCCGGCCCTGGAGCGCGGCGTTCCCGGCCTGCTCGACGAGGTCGGGCAGCTGCTCGGGGCTGGAGACGGTGGCGTTGAAGACGGCCACGTCGGAGAAGAGCGCCTGGTTGTCGACCTCCTGGAAGAAGTCGCTGCCGATCTCGGGCCGCGGCACCTGGCCGCAGATCGCGAGCACCGGTGCGTGCGACTTCTTGGCGTCGTACAACCCGTTGAGCAGGTGGATCGAGCCCGGCCCGACCGTGCCCATGCAGACGCCGAGGCGCCCGGTGAGCTGCGCCTGCGCGCCGGCGGCGAACGCGGCGACCTCCTCGTGGCGCACCCCGACCCAGTCGACCCGGTCCTCGCGGTGGATCGCGTCGGTCACCGGGTTGAGCGCGTCGCCGACGACGCCCCAGACCTGGGTGACGCCGTGCTCGGCGAGGGCGGACACGAGGATCTCGGCGACGGTCGGCATGGAGACCCGGTACCCAGCGCGGTGCGTGGGTACCGCGGGGCCATGACCGACGAAGAGCGCCGACACGCGTCCATCGACCAGCCGCTCAACGCGCCGGAGAAGCGGCCCCTGTGGCGGCCGATCCTCGCCGTCGTCCTCCTGGTCGTGGTGGTCGCCGTCGTCTTCCTGCTGATCACCTGGCTGCAGCAGAACACCTGATCACGGCAGGTCGAGGAAGCGGTCCGCGGTCACCGGGATCTCGCGGACCCGCACCCCCGTGGCGTGGAAGGTCGCGTTGGCGACCGCCGCCGCGGTGCCCACGATGCCGATCTCGCCGATCCCGCGTGAGCCCACCGGGGTGAAGGCCTCGTCGGACTCCTCCAGCCACTCCGCGTCGACGTCGAGGACGTCGGCGTGGGAGGCGACGTGGTAGGTCGCGAGGTCCCGGGTGACCACGTGGCCGAAGCGCGGGTCGCGCACGGACTCCTCGAACAGCGCCGCGGAGAGCCCCATCACCAGCCCGCCGACCAGCTGGGACCGCGCGGTCATCGGGTTGACGACCCGGCCCACGGAGTAGACCCCGAGCAGGCGCGGCACCCGGACCTCACCGGACCAGCGGTTCACCCGCGCCTCGGCGAAGACGGCGCCGAAGGAGTGGAAGGCGTACTCCTCGGCCGCCGGGTCCTCGGCTGCCGCCGCGGTCGTCTCGACCCCGGCGTCCGGTGCGTCGCCGTGGTCGGCGCGGAAGCGCTGCGCGGCCGCGACGATGGCGCTCCCCCACGAGCTGGTGCCCGACGAGCCGCCCGCGACCGAGGCCGAGGGCAGCAGGCTGTCGGCGATCTCGAGGTCGACGGCCTCGGTCCCCACGCCCAGCGCGTCGGCGGCGATCTGCGTCAACACGGTGCGGGCGCCCGTGCCGATGTCGACCGAGCCGATCGCCACGGCGTAGCGACCCGCTCCGAGCGCGCGCACCCGCGCGCTGTTGCCCGGCATCTTCATGGCGGGGTACGTCGCGGAGGCGACCCCCGTGCCGACCCACCAGTCGCCGTCGAGGGTGGCGCGCGGCTCGGCCGGGCGGGACGCCCACCCGAAGCGCTCGGCGCCGCGGCGGAAGCAGTCGAGCAGCCGGCGGTCGTTGAAGGGCCTGCCGGTCTCCGGGTCGCGGTCGGGCTCGTTGCGGGCCCGCAGCTCGATCGGGTCGAGGCCGCACGCGACGGCCAGCTCGTCCATCGCGACCTCGTGGGCGTACATCCCCGGCATCTCGCCGGGAGCCCGCATCCACGACGGCACCGCGACGTCGAGCATGGCCAGCCGGTGGCTCGTGCGGCGGTTCGGCGCGGCGTACATCATCCGCGTCGGCGACGCCGTCTGCTCGGCGTACTCCTTGAACGCCGAGGACTGCTCCTGCACCCGGTGCTCGATCGCGACCAGGCGGCCGTCGGCGTCGGCACCGAGGCGGAAGTGGGAGATCGACGCGGTGCGGTAGCCGGTCAGGGCGAACATCTGCTGCCGGGTGACGGCCAGCCTCACCGGCCGGCCGTGCGTCGTCCGGGCGGCCAGGGCCGCGGCCACCACGTGCGCGTGCGCCTCGCCCTTGCTGCCGAACCCGCCGCCGACGTACGGCGCACGCACGCGGACCTGCTCCGGCTCCAGCCCGAGCATCGGCGCGAGCGTCTGCACGACGCCGTGCACGCCCTGGGTGGAGTCGTACATCGAGAGGACCTCGCGGCCGTCCTCCTCGTCCCACCACGCGAGCGTGGCGTGCGGCTCGAGGGGGTTGTTGTGCTCGTAGGCCGTCCGGTAGGTCTGCTCGACGACGACGTCCGCCGCGGCCAGCGCGGCGTCGACGTCGCCCTCCTCGGTGTCGGTGTCCATGTCGGGGTTGACCGAGTCCGGCTTGTGGGTGGCGTTGTCCTCGCGCAGCTCGGCCTCGTGCGGCCGGGTCTCGTAGGAGAGCTCCACCAGCGCGGCACCCTCGCGCGCCGCCTCGGACGTCTCGGCCAGCACCAGCGCGACGACCTGGCCGCGGAAGTGGACCTCGGCGTCCTGCAGGATCGCCAGCTCGGCGTCCTCGGTGTCGTGGAGCCGGGGTGCGCTGGTGTGGTCGAGCACCGAGACCACCCCGTCGTGGGCGAGCGCGCGGCTCGCGTCCACGGCGACGACGCGCCCCCGGGCGACCGTGGACTGCACCAGCCAGCAGTGCAGCGGGGCGGGGGCGGCGTGCTCGACGGCGTAGGTCGCGCGGCCGGTGACCTTGGCGACCCCGTCGACACGGTCGTGGCGGCTGCCGACGGAGCGCACCTCGATCGGGCGGGTCTGCTGCTCGGTCATCTGCTCGCTCATCGGCTCAGCTCCAGCAGGGTCTGCACGGTCGCGTTGCGCACCATCGGCACCTTGTACGCCGTCTGCTCGGTCGGGTCGGCCGCGGCCAGCTCCGCGTCGACCGCCGCGCGGATGCGCTCCTCGTCGAGCGGTCCGCCGACGAGGGCGGCCTCGGCCCGCCGCGCCCGCCACGGCTTGTGGGCGACCCCTCCCCAGGCGATGCGGACGTCGCGCACGGTGCCGCCCTCGACCTGGAGGACGGCGGCGACCGACACCAGGGCGAAGGCGAAGGACGCCCGGTCGCGGACCTTGCGGTAGGTCGAGCACCGGGTGGCGGCGCCCCACGGCACCTCGACGGCCGTGATCAGCTCGTCCGGGGCCAGCGTGGTGTCGGCGGCCGGGTCGTCGCCGGGCAGCCGGTGCAGGTCCTCGAACGCCAGGCGGCGCTCGCCGTCCGACCCCAGGACGACGACCGTCGCGTCCAGGGCCCCCAGCGCGACCGCGAGGTCGGAGGGGTGCGTGGTGACGCACGCGGGCGAGGCGCCGAGGATCGCGTTGTAGCGGCCGTAGCCGTCGATCGCCGAGCATCCGGAGCCGGGCTCGCGCTTGTTGCACGGGGTCGTCACGTCCTGGAAGTAGACGCAGCGCGTGCGCTGGAGGAGGTTGCCGCCGGTGGTCGCCTGGTTGCGGATCTGCCCCGAGGCGCCGGACAGGAGGGCCCGGGCGAGCACGGGGAAGTGCGCCCGCACGAGCGGGTGGGCGGCCAGGTCGCTGTTGCGGACGTTGGTGCCGATCCGCAGGCCGTCGTCGGTGGTCTCGACCTCGTCCAGCGGGAGCCGGCTGACGTCGACGAGCAGCGGAGGCGCGGCGACGCCCAGCTTGAGGTGGTCGACGAGGTTGGTGCCGCCCGCCAGGAAGCGGGCGCCCGGGTGGGCCGCGAGCGCGTGGACGGCCTCGGCCGGCGTCTCGACGCGGAGGTAGTCCAGCTCCCTCATGCCTGGGCCGCCTGACGGACCGCCGCGAGGATGCCGGGGTAGGCGCCGCAGCGACAGAGGTTCCCGCTCATCCGCTCGCGGATCTCGTCGTCGGTCAGCTCGACGTCGGCCTCGAGGTCCTCGGTGGCGTGGCTCGGGTGGCCCTGCTTCGCCTCGTCCAGGACCCCGGCGGCCGAGCACACCTGGCCCGGCGTGCAGTAGCCGCACTGGTAGCCGTCGTGGTCGAGGAACGCCTGCTGCACCGGGTGGAGCCCCTCACCGGCGAGCCCGTCGGCGGTGACGACCTCCGCGCCGTCGTACGCGACCGCGAGCGCGAGGCAGGTCAGGTGGCGCCGGCCGTCGAGCAGCACCGTGCAGGAGCCGCACTGGCCGTGGTCGCAGCCCTTCTTGGGACTGATGACGTCGAGGCGCTCGCGGAGGGCGTCGAGGAGCGTGGTGCGGGTGTCGACGTCGACGTCGCGCTCGGTGCCGTCGACCGTCAGCCGGATGCGCGGCATCAGAGCACGTGCTTCCCGTAGAACTCGATCATCTCGAGGAAGTGCGGCCCCATGTTGGCGACGTAGAGCTCGTCGTACCCCGCGTCGGCGTACTCCTGGATCTGGCGCTGGTGCTCCTCGACGTCGTTGCCCGCGACCACCGACTCCTTCGTGGAGTCCATCGTGACCAGCTCGGTGGCCTGCTCGAAGTGCTCCGGCGTGGGCAGGATCTGCGCCATCTCGCCCGGGAGGCCGGCGTTCGGCCAGAGCCGGTGGGCGTGCTCCCAGCCCTCCTCCTGCGTCGGGGCGAAGGCGACCTTGGCGCCGGCCTGCGCGGGCTTGCCGCCGGACGCGTCCTTGAACTGCCCGACCAGGTCGGCGTCGGGCGAGGTGCCGATGTAGCCGTCGCCGATGCGCGCGGCCACCTCCACGGCCTTGGGGCCGAAGGCCGACACGAAGATCTCGGGCGGGGTGTCCGGGACGTTGTAGATGCGTGCGTGCTCGACCGTGTAGTGCTTGCCGCGGTGGGTGGTGACCTCCCCCGTCCACAGCCGGCGGATCACGTCGACCGCCTCCTCGAGCATCTCGAGGCGGACGTCGACGGTGGGCCACGGCCCACCCAGGATGCTCTCGTTGAGCGCCTCACCGGTCCCGACGCCGAGGGTGAACCGGCCGCCGAGCATCTCCGCGCAGGTGCCCGCGGCCTGGGCGATGATCGCCGGGTGCACCCGCACGGTCGGGCAGGTCACCGCGGTGGTCACGGGCAGGTCGCAGACCTGGCTGATCGCCCCGATCACCGACCACACGTGCGGGCTGTTGCCCTGCTGGTTGTTCCACGGGTGGAAGTGGTCGCTGATCCACAGGCCGGAGAAGCCGGCCTCCTCCGCCGCCCGGGCCTGGGCCACGAGCTCCGCGGGGGTGTACTCCTCGGTGGACAGGAAGTAGCCGATGCGCATGGTGGGACGTACCCGCCTGACGTGGTGCCAATCCGCGGCGCCCCTCACCCGCGACTCGGCGCAACTTGCCCGCCCAGGACCGCCGAGTCGGCGCAACTAGCCGGCGCCGGCGTACAAGACGCGCCGAGTCGCGCCTCCCCGGCGTACAAGACGGGCCGAGTCGGGCTAACGCAGGTCGAGCCGCACCAGGACCCCGCGGTCGCACCAGCGGACCTCGGTGACCTCGAGGTCGTCGTCGCGGAGCCGGTCGCGCAGGGCGTCGACCTGCTGGACGGTGCCGATCTGGAGCAGCAGGGTGCCGCCGGGGGCCAGGTGGGTGCGGGCCAGGTCGACGCAGAGCCACGCCACGTCCATGCCGTCGACGCCGCCGTCGATGGCGAGGACCGGGTCCTCGGGGTAGTTCGGGACGTCGTCGCGGCGCACCCACGGCGGGTCGGCGACGATCACCGCGAAGCGCTCGCTGTCGCGCAGCACCTCGTCCATCGGCCCCTCGCGCACCTCGACGCGGTGGGCGAGCCCGGCCTCCTCGGCGTTGTGCCGCGCCCACGCGCAGGCGGCGGGGTTCATGTCCACGCAGACGAGCGGGCGCTCGGAGCCGCGTACGGCGAGCAGCCCGATCTGTCCCGCACCGGCGCACAGCTCGAGGACGGCGCCCGGGGGCGCGTCGGCGAGGATCTCGGCTGCCCACTCGGACTGGGCGACGGTCCAGCTGCGCGGGCGCAGGACCCGGCCGTCGAAGGTGATGCGCAGGGGGCCGAAGCCCATGGTCTCCCGCGTCGGAGCCGTCGGCGTGGCGGTCATGCCGGGGGAGGTACCCCTGGACGCCGCCGGCCACGCCTCACACGGGGCGCAGCTTGTCCGGCAGCACCTTGTGCGTCCCGTCGCACCACGGCAGCGACTGCGACTTCTCGCACCGGCACACGGCGGTGACCGGCCGCGTCGTCTCGTGGGATACGCCGTCGGGGCCCTCGACCACGTGGCGCCCCCGCAGCAGCAGCGGGCCGCCGGGGCAGACGATCTGCTCGGGGTGCTCGAAGGCGGTCATGCCGCCTGCTCCCCCACGCCCCAGCGCGCCAGCATCGTGCGCGCGAAGCGATCCTCGAGGTCGAGGCAGGTGAAGGCGCCGAACCAGAGGTCCTCCTCCAGCTCCGGCTCCTCCTCCAGCAGCGCGGCCGCGATCGTGCGGACGGCGAGCTGCTCGTGGACGGCGTCGGCCTCGACGTGCTCGGCGTAGTACTCGATCATCTCGGGCGGGTAGCCCAGGCGTTCCAACCCCTGCGCCATCCGTCGCGACGGCAGCGAGCTGGTCGCCTCGAACGCGGCGAGGTGCCCGATCGCGGCCGCCCGGTGGCGCCGGTGGAGGCCGAGGAGCGAGAGCGTGTTGTTCTGCTCCAGCACCTCCAGCGGCGCGAGGTCGACGTGCGCGTCGTAGGACGGCTCCATCCCGCTCGCCCGCATGCCCTCGGCGTAGAGGTGGTGGTGCAGCCGGTTGGGGTCGCCGTTGCCGTACTCGTCGAACTGGAGCTCCATCAACGCGGCCTTGGCCCGCACACCCAGCCGCGGCACCAGCCACGAGACCGGGTCGGACTCCTTGAGGTGGTAGAGCGACCGGATCCGGAGCAGCTCGTCGACCTGCTCACGGCTGGCGTCGCGGTGCACGTGACGGGCGATGGACGCGCCGTCCTGCTCGTCGAGCCACTCGAAGAAGTCGTCGACGAAGGAGACGCCGGCCGGCGGGGTGAACCGCGACCGGAGCCGCTCCTCGAGGTCGCGCTCCAGGCCGAGCCGGAGGCGGAGCAGGTCGGGGTCCCACTCGAGCCCGTCGTCGAGCTCGTCGAAACCGCGGTAGTGCAGCTCGTGCAGGACCCACAGGGCGAGCGCGGCGTCCTCACCGGACGCGTCCACGGTCGGTACGGCGGCGCCGGTCCGCAGCGAGGAGAACAGCTCCTCGGTGAGCGGCCCGCGGGGCTGGGGCAGGTGCATGGCGCGCTGGTACCCCGGACGTTCCCGGCCTACGCCTCGGGCGAGCGGTAGGGCAGGTGGACCAGGTCGAGCACGTGCTGGGCGGGCGAGCCCATGGGGGCCACGACCTCGATGGGCCCCGCCGCACGGCTGTCGAAGAGCGCCTGCACGGCCGCGCTGGAGAGCAGGTCGACCTCGGAGAGGTTGATCGTCACCGGCCGGGTCCCGCCGCGGGAGGCGCGGGCGCAGGCGTGCCGCAGCTCCTCGGCGGTGCGCAGGTCCAACGAGCCCGCCACGTGCAGCACGTCGTCGTCGATCCCGAGGCCGGCGATGTTGGCGCGCGGCTCCATGTCCGGGGACGCCGTGCCCCGCATGAGGACGGCCGGGTGGCTCACCCGGGTGGACCCGCGGGCCCGGGTGCCGGTGTCGTCGTGCTCGATCGCGAGCTCGTCGAGGAAGCCGCTCGCCAGCGCCAGGCCCCGACCGCCCTCCCCGTTCTCCGCACGGCGCCAGCAGCCGCGGTCCTGGACCGTCAGCTCGACCAGCCCGCCGGGGGTGAGCCGGGCCTCGACGTCGACCGGGTTGGCCACGTCCACGGACCGGTACGCGTGGGCGACGACGTTGCTCACCAGCTCGCCTGCCGCGTGCAGGATCGCGGTGCGGTCGAGGTCGGAGACGCGCAGGCTGCCCAGCCAGGCGTTGAGCTCGGTCCTGCTGGTCCGGACGGCGTCCGGTACGGCGGCCAGGTGCAGCTCCAGCGGCGGCGTGGGAGGCACCAGCTGGAGCGCGAGGAGCGTGATGTCGTCGGCGTACCCGCTGACCCGCGTGAGGCTCTCGAGGACCCGGCGGCTCAGCCGCTCGACCAGCTGCTCCTCGTCGCCGTCGACCCGGCCGACGCACCTCTCGGCGGCGCGGAGCAGCTCGACCGTGCTCTGGGTGGGTGCTCGCCCGGGGCGCTCCACCAGGCCATCGCTGTAGAGGAGCAGGACGTCGCCCTCGGTCAGCACCTGCCGTCCGGCCGGGAAGCCCTGACCGGACCCGAGTGGTCCGGCGCCGGTGGTGGGCAGGAAGGACGCCGAGCCACCGGAGACGAGCACGGGCGGCGGGTGGCCGGCGGTCGTGTAGGTCAGCTCCCCCGTGGCCGTGTCGAGCACGGCGGCGCACAGCGTCGCCGACCTCGCCTCGGCCGTGCGGGTCGCCCGGCCGTCGAGGAGCGCGAGGGCCGCCGGCACGTCGCCGTCGACCCGCACCCGCTCCTCGAACAGCGTCTTGAGCTCGTTCATCACGACGGACGCCGCGATGCCGTGGCCGACGACGTCGCCGACCACGAGCACCACCCGTCCGTCCGGGAGCGCGATCGCGTCGAACCAGTCACCCCCGGCGCCGGTGTAGTCCTCCGCGACCAGGTAGCGCGCCGCGATCTCGCCGCGCTGCGGGACCGGGAGACCCTTGGGGAGCATGGCGTCGTGCAGATCCGCGAGGATCTCCGCGCCCGTGGGCCGACGCTCCGGTCGGTCGTTCACGAGACCTCCCTCAGGGCTGGAAGAGCACCTTGACCATGCCGTCCTCCTTGGCCTGGAACTTCGCGTACGCCGTCGGCGCCTCGTCGAGCGGCAGGTGGTGGGTCGCGAAGGTCTCCACGCCGAGCACGTCCTCGTCCTGGTCGAGGACCTCGACGATGTCGTCGGTCCACGCCCGGACGTTGGCCTGGCCCATCCGCAGCTGGAGCTGCTTGTCGAAGAGCTGGAAGACCGGGATCGGGTCCGCGGCCCCGCCGTAGACGCCGGAGATCGATACCGTGCCGCCGCGGCGCACGGCGTCGAAGGCGGTGTAGAGGGCATCGAGCCGCTCGACGCTCATGTTCTTCATCATCACCTCCTGCACCTTCTTGGGCAGGAAGCGCAGCGACTTCTGGGCGGCCTCGGCGACCGGGGAGCCGTGGGCCTCCATGCCGACGGCCTCGAGCACCGCGTCGGGGCCGCGACCGCCGGTGAGCTCGCGGCCCGCCTCGCCGATGTCGTCCACCTCGTCGAGGTGGAGCGTCTTCGCCCCGCGGGCGGCCACGCGCGCGAGCCGCTCCGGAACGCGGTCGACGGTGATGACTTCCAGCCCCCGGGAGAGCGCGATCCGCGTCGCCATGTCGCCGATCGGCCCCGCGCCGAGCACCATCAGGGTGCCGCCGTCGGGTACGTCGGCGTACTCGACGCCCTGCCAGGCGGTGGGCAGCACGTCGGAGAGGAAGACGAAGCGGTCGTCGGTCGGCCCGTCCGGCACCTTCACAGGGAGGAAGTCCGCGAACGGCACGCGCAGGTACTCCGCCTGCCCGCCCGGCACCTGGCCGTACAGCTTGCTGTAGCCGAAGAGGCTCGCCCCGGTGCCCTGGTCGCGGTTCTGCGTGGTCTCGCACTGGCTGTAGAGGTGGTGCTCGCACATCCAGCAGGAGCCGCAGCTGACGTTGAAGGGCACCACGACGCGGTCGCCGACCTTCAGGTCGCGCACGCCGGGGCCGACCTCCTCGACCACGCCCATGGGCTCGTGGCCGACGACGTCGCCCGGCGTCATGAACGGGGTCAGCGGGTCGTAGAGGTGGAGGTCCGAGCCGCACAGGCCGGTGGTCGTGACCTTGATGATCGCGTCGGTCGGCTCCTCGATCGTGGGATCCGGCACCTCCTCGACGCGCATGTCCTTGCGGCCCTGCCAGGTCACTGCCTTCACGTGGTGCCTCCGTCTGTGTGGTGTGTCGTACGGAAGTCGGCCCGGTACCCGACCCGCCCGTGGAGTAACGGGAGTCCACGGTGGGATTGACGCCGTGGCGGGCTGGGTATGGACCCCGCACCCTCACACCCCCACGGGGGGTGAGCAGCCTCGATCCGGCGGGTACGGTCGAGATCGAGACGGGACGTTCACTCCTTGCTGGAGCACACGGCAAGGCTCCACCACTCGGGACGGAGCTGCCCCGATGGCTACGACCACCACCACCCCTCACACCAGCACCACCACGCTCTCCCGCGCCGAGCGCGCCGAGCAGACCACCAAGCTCCTGCGCCAGGCGCACGAGACCACCGACGAGGCACGACGCGCCGAGCTCCGCTCGCAGGTCGTGCTCATCAACCGCGGCGTCGCCGAGTCCGTGGCGATGCGCTACCGCGGCCGCGGCATCGCGACCGAGGACCTCTTCCAGGTCGCCTACGAAGGACTGACCAAGGCGGTCCAGCGGTTCGACGCCGAGATGCGCAAGGACCTGCTGACCTTCGCCGTCCCGACCATCCGGGGCGAGCTGCAGCGCTACTTCCGCGACCTGGGCTGGACCGTGCGCCCGCCGCGCCGGATCCAGGAGCTGCAGGGCCGGGTCAACCAGACCTTCGCCCGGCTCTCGCAGGAGCTCGGTCGCGAGCCGACCCCCGACGAGGTGGCGGCCGAGCTCGACATCAGCCCCGAGGAGTACCGGGACGCCGAGTCGGCGCTGGGCTGCTTCACACCCACCTCGCTGGACCAGCCCGCCGGCGAGTCCACGGCGACGGTCGGGGACCTCATCGTCGAGGACGACGACTCCCAGGAGGCGAGCGAGGCGCGGGTCATGCTCGCGCCCGTGGTCCGTGACCTGTCCGAGCGGGACCGGCGGATCCTCTACCTGCGGTTCTTCGAGGACCGCACCCAGAGCGAGATCGGCGAGGACCTGGGCGTGACCCAGATGCAGGTGTCGCGCCTGCTCTCGCGGATCCTCGGCGACATGCGACACGAGCTGGAGGCGACTGGATGACCCGATTCGGCTACACCCTCATGACCGAGCAGAGCGGCCCGCGCGAGCTGGTCCGCTACGCGCAGGCGGCCGAGCAGGCCGGCTTCGACTTCGAGGTGATGAGCGACCACTACTCGCCGTGGCTGACCGAGCAGGGCCACGCGCCGTACGCCTGGGCCACGCTCGGCGCCGTCGCCCAGGCCACCGAGTCCGTCGGGCTGATGACCTACGTGACCTGCCCGACCCTGCGCTACCACCCTGCGGTGGTGGCCCAGAAGGCCGCGACCCTGCAGATCCTGTCCGAGGGTCGCTTCACCCTCGGCCTCGGCAGCGGCGAGAACCTCAACGAGCACGTGGTCGGCGAGGGCTGGCCGGCCATCCAGACCCGGCAGGCCATGCTCCGCGAGGCCGTCGAGATCATCCGCGAGCTGCGCGAGGGCGGGCTCGTCGACTACCGCGGTGACTACTTCGAGGTCGACTCCGCGCGGCTGTGGGACCTGCCTGACGAGGGCATCCCGCTCGCGCTCGCGGTCGCCGGGGACCGGGCGATCGAGAACTTCGCGCCGCTGGGCGACCACCTGGTCGGCGTCGAGCCGAACCCGGACCTGGTCGAGAAGTGGAACAGCGTCAGCGGCGCCCCGCGGATCGGCGAGAGCGCCCGGGCGATCGGCCAGATCCCGATCTGCTGGGACCCCGACGAGGACGCCGCGGTCGAGCGCGCGCACGAGCAGTTCCGCTGGTTCGGCGGGGGCTGGTCGGTCAACGCGGACCTGCCCACGCCGGCCGGCTTCGCCGCCGCGACCCAGTTCGTCCGCCCCGAGGACGTGGCCGACGCGATCCCGTGCGGCCCCGACCTCGACCGGGCCGCCGAGGCGATCCAGGAGTACGTCGACGCGGGGTTCACCGACGTCGCGATCGTGCAGATCGGGGACGAGGGCCAGGACCGGTTCCTCGAGGAGGCGGCGGGACCGCTGCTGGAGAGGCTGCGCCGATGAGCGAGAGCACCACGCTGCACTACCGCGCCCCGGAGGGCCAGGACCGGGTCGTGGTGAGCACCGCGCTCGGCCAAGCCGGCTACGACGTCCACCCCGACGAGACCGACCACCAGCTGCTCCACGTCACCTGCGCCGCCGAGGACCGGGAGAAGGTCCGCGACGTGATCGGGTCCGTGCACACCAGCGCGCTGGACACCGGCGTCCCGGTGGACCCCGGCACGATCCGCTTCACCGACGAGACGTGAGCGGCGAGAGCGCGGTCCTGCTCGACATCGACGGGACCCTCATCGACTCGACCTACCACCACGCGCTCGCGTGGCACCGCGCCTTCGCGCGGCACGACCTCCACCCGCCGATGCACCGCGTGCACCGCACGATCGGGATGGGGGGCGACAAGCTCGTGGCGGAGGTGGCGGGCGACGAGGTCGAGGAGCGGCTCGGCGACGCGCTGCGCGACGCGTGGCGCGAGGAGTACCTCCCGCTGCGCGACGAGGTCCGGCCGCTCGACGGCGCCGCCGACCTGGTCCGCCGGCTGCACGCCGACGGCCACCGGGTGGCGCTCGCCTCCTCCGGCGACCCGCAGTTCTCCCAGGAGGCGGTCGACCTGCTCGGGGTGGGCGACGAGGTCGAGGTGCTCACCACCGCCGAGGACGTCGACGACTCCAAGCCCGAGCCGGACCTGCTCGGCGAGACAGTACGACGGCTGGGTGGAGTCTCGCGTGCCGTGCTGGTCGGCGACACCGTCTACGACGTCGAGTCGGCGAAGCGGGCCGAGATGCCCTGCCTGGCCGTGCTCACCGGCGGCTACGGCCACGCCGAGCTCACCGATGCCGGCGCGGCGCTGGTCGTGGCGCGGCCCTCAGACCTGCTGGCCGCCGACTGGTCCCGCTGGCTCGGCTGAGGGACGCCCCAGCCGGACCAGCGCCCACCCCAGGAGCACCAGCACGACGCCGATCACCGCGACGAACGCGGCGACGCCGAAGGCGACGACCGAGGTGAAGAGGCTGGCCTGGAGGAACGACGCCGTCATCACCGTCTCGCGGTTCGGGTCGTCCTGGTCGAGCTCGGCGTAGGTCTTGCCGCCGCCGATCTCCAGCGCGTGCTCGTTGATGACGTCGGCCTGCGCGTAGGCGGTGAAGGGCCCCTCGACCTGCTCGCCCGCGAACCGGTCGGCGTCGTCGGAGACGGTGATGTTCTGGTCCGCCAGCGTCGAGGACACGACGGCGTAGGTGATGACGCCCGCGACCAGGAACACGACGCCGAGGACGGCGACCACGATCCCGATCACCCGGACGCCGCGACTGCCCGTGGTGGTCATGGCCGCCACCGTGGCAGCGCCCGCACGGGTCGGGCTCACCCGGAAAGAGTGATTCACTCGGAGGATGGACGCACACGACTGGGACGAGCGGTACGCCGCCAGCGAGCTCGTGTGGTCGGCCGGGCCCAACCGGTTCGTCGAGGCCGAGCTCGCCGACCTGCCTCCGGGCCGGGCCCTCGACCTGGCCGCGGGCGAGGGCCGGAACGCGATCTGGCTGGCCCGGCGCGGCTGGGAGGTGACCGCGGCCGACTTCTCCCAGGTCGCCCTCGCCAAGGGCCGCCGGCTCGCCGGGGACACCCCGGTCCGCTGGGTGTGCGCCGACGCGACGCGGTGGGACGAGCGGTCGGCGTACGACCTGGTGGTGGTGGCCTACCTCCAGCTGCCCGCCGCCGAGCGGGCGGCGGCGGTGCGGGCGGCCTACCACGCGCTCTGGCCGGGTGGGACGCTGCTGGTGGTCGCCCACGACTCGACCAACCTGGCCGAGGGCACCGGCGGGCCGCAGGACCCGGCCGTGCTCTACACCGCCGAGGACGTGCTGGACGACCTGGCCGGTGAGGGGTTCGACGTCCTGCGCGCCGAGCGGGTCGCGCGGACCGTCGGCGACGGGCACGGCGAGGAGCCGGCCCGGGTGGCGTGGGACTGCCTGGTGCGGCTGGTCAGGAGCTAGGCGGCGTGGGCTCGTCGGTGTCCGGGGTCTCCTGCGGGATCTCCATGCGCGCCGGGCGCTTGGGGTCCGAGGGGTCGTAGAGCCCGGCCTCCTCGGCCGCCTCCACCTTGCGCAGCTGCTTGACCAGGCTGAACCCCAGCAGCGCGACCGCGACGATCAGGCCGATGAAGATCGCGAACGCGGTCCACCCGGCCTTGACGTCCTCGTCCTCGGGCGCCTGGTCGGTCAGGCCGACCACGAAGGTGAGCGCGTCGGGCAGGACGGTGAGCAGCTGCATGGGCCCAGTTTCTCAGAGGGGGTCGGTGATGCCCGCGAAGAGGTCGTCCTCCGGCGTCGGGGAGTTGACGTGGCTCACCACGAGCTCGAAGTCCTCGGTCGGCCAGGTCTCGACCTGGATCTCGCGCGGGATCGCGAACCAGAAGCCGTCGGGGTCGATCTGCGTGGCGTGCGCGAGCAGCGCCTGGTCGCGCACACCGAAGTCGACCGAGCACGGCACCCGCGTCGTGACGCGGGCGTCCCACTCCGGCTCGTCCTTCCACTCCTTGAGCCGCTCGGCCCACGGCGACTCCAGCCCGTGGGCGAGCATCGCGTCGTGGATGGCCTGGATCCGCGCCTTGTTGAACGAGTGGTGGTAGTAGAGCTTGAGGACCTGCCAGGGCTCGCCGAGCTCGGGGTAGCGCTCCGGGTCGGCGGCGGCCTCGAAGGCGTGGACGCTGATCTCGTGGCACTTGATGTGGTCGGGGTGCGGGTAGCCCCCGCGCTCGTCGTAGGTCGTCAGCACGTGCGGCCGGAACTCGCGGATCAGCCTGACCAGCGGCGCCGCGGCCTCCTCGAGCGGGACCAGCGCGAAGCAGCCCTCGGGCAGGGGCGGCTTCGGGTCGCCCTCGGGCCAGCCCGAGTCGACCCACCCCAGCCAGTCCTGGCGGATGCCGAGGATGTCGCGCGCCCGCTCCATCTCCTGGCGCCGGATCTCGGTGATGTTCTCGAGGATGTCGGGCCGGTCCATCTTCGGGTTGAGGATCGACCCGCGCTCGCCACCGGTGCAGGTCGCGACGTGCACGTCGACCCCCTGGGCGACGTACATCGCGGTGCTGGCGGCGCCCTTGGACGACTCGTCGTCGGGGTGCGCGTGGACGTGCATGAGCCGGAGGCCGGCACGGGGCTGCTGTGTCACGCGGCCATCGTAGGTGGGACCATGCAGGGGTGACCGCGCCGACCGACCTCAGCGACCGCTACGGCGCCCCGTCGGCGATCCGTGGGCGGATCGTGCTGGGCATCGCCGTCGTGGCCGTCGCCGCCTTCCTGGGCTGGCTGGGCTGGACGATCTGGGCCCAGTCGACCCCCGAGGTGGAGTCCGAGCTGGTGTCCTTCCAGGTCGTCGACCAGCACACCGCCACCGCCCGCGTCCAGGTGCGCCTGGCCGACGAGGACGTCGAGGCCACCTGCAAGCTCCGCGCCTACGCCGAGGACAAGGTCGTGGTGGGCGAGCTGGCCTTCACCCCACCCGGGAGCGGCACCACGCAGCAGACGATCCGCACCGAGCGCGAGGCCACCTCGGTCGAGCTGATGGGATGCACGGCCCCCGGCCAGAATCGCCCCCGCTGACCCTCCAGTTGTTACAGTGGTCGGACTGACTGTCCCGCAGGGCTGTCGCGCGACACGGCCCTGGCGATCACGCACGGCCGTTTCGCACACGGCACGGAGGGGCACCACCCGACGACGACGGAGTGTTTCCGTCGTACCTCGAAGTAGCAGGAGTTTCCCGATGACGCAGTCGACCGAGCAGGGCACCGTCTGGCTCACCCAGGACGCCTACGACAAGCTCACCCAGGAGCTCGAGGACCTCAAGGGTCCCGTCCGCCAGGAGATCATCGCCCGGATCAGTGCGGCCCGCGACGAGGGCGACCTGAAGGAGAACGGCGGCTACCACGCCGCCCGCGAGGAGCAGGGCAAGCTCGAGGGCCGGATCCGCCAGCTCGAGGACATGCTGCGCCGCGCCGAGGTCGGGGAGACCCCGCCGGACGACGGCGTCGTCGAGCCCGGCATGAAGGTCACCTACAAGTTCGTCGGCGACGACGACGACGAGGCCGAGACCTTCCTCCTCGGCGCCCGGGAGATCGAGCCCGAGGGCATCACCGTCTACTCCCCCGGCTCCCCGCTCGGCGCGGCCATCAACGGCCGCAGCAAGGGCGAGACCGTCAGCTACCTCGCCCCGAACGGCAAGGAGCTCCAGGTCGTCATCCTGGACGCGGTCCCCTTCACGGGCTGAGCCCTACTCGAACACCCGGTAGCCCTGCTCGCGCAGCCGCGTGAGCAGGGCTTCGGCGTGCGGCTCGCCGCGCGTCTCCAGCTGGAGGTGCACCTCGACCTCGTGCAGGTGGAGGGTCGGCGAGATCCGCTCGTGGACGACCTCGAGCACGTTGGCCCCGACCGCCGAGACGTCGCCCAGCAGCCGGGCGAGCCCGCCGGGCAGGTCGGGGATGCAGACCCGGAGGTTGAGGTAGCGACCGGCCGCGGCCATGCCGTGGGTGATCACCTTGCCCAGAAGGATCGGGTCGATGTTGCCTCCCGAGAGCACCGCGACCGCCGGCGTCTCGATGACGCCGGGGTGCTCGGTGAACGCCGCCACCGCGGCCGCGCCGGCCGGCTCGACGAGCATCTTGGCCCGCTCCAGCACCGCGAGCACGGCGCGGGAGAGCCCCTCCTCGGTGACGGTCACGACCTCGTCGACGTGGTCGCGCACGGCCGCGAACGGCACGTCACCCGGCAGGCCCACCGCGATGCCGTCGGCCATGGTGCTCATCGCGGGCAGGGCGACCGGTGAGCCCTGCGCGAGCGAGGCCGGGTACGCCGCCGCCTCGGCCGCCTGCACGCCGATCACCTTCACGTCCGGTCGCAGGGCCTTGACCGCGATCGCGATCCCGGCCAGCAGGCCGCCGCCGCCGGTCGGCACGAGCACGGAGCGCACGTCGGGCGCCTGCTCGAGGATCTCCAGCCCGGCCGTCCCCTGTCCGGCGACGATGTCGGGGTGGTCGAAGGGGTGGATGAGCACCGCCCCGGTGCGCTCGGCGAAGGCGCGGGCCTCGGCCAGCGCGTCCTCGAGGTACCGGCCGTGGAAGGTCACGTCGGCGCCGTACCCCCGCGTCGCCTTCTCCTTGGGGATCGGCGCACCCTCGGGCATGAAGATCGTGGCCCGGATGCCGAGCATCTGCGCGGCCAGCGCGACGCCCTGGGCGTGGTTGCCGGCCGAGGCCGCGACGACCCCGTGTGCGCGCTCCTCGGGGGAGAGCCGGGAGATGCGGACGTAGGCCCCACGGGTCTTGAACGACCCGGTGCGCTGGAGGTTCTCGCACTTGAGCCAGACCGGCCCGCCGGTCAGGTCTGAGAGCCAGCGGGACTCCTCCATCGGCGTGTTGATCGCGACGCCGCGGAGCAGCTCGCGCGCCGCCTCGATGTCGGCGAGGCCCACCACGGGCACCTCAGGCACGGGACTCCTCCTCGGGCATCTCGACGCTCGCCCCGGTCTCCTCGTAGTCCTCCTCGAGCTCCTCGACGGGGTCGTCGGCCCCGACGTCGGTGTTCGCGGCGAGGTGCTGCACGACCGCGTTCAGCGCGGCGGCCAGGGGCACCGCGACCAACGCGCCCGCGATGCCGGCGACGATGACGCCGCAGGCGATCGCCACGATCACGCCGAGCGGGTGCAGCGAGACCCAGCGGCCCATGAGGAACGGCTGCAGGATGTGGCCCTCGACCTGCTGGACGCCGATCACGACCGCCAGCATGAGCAGCGCGGTGATCGGGCCCTGGTCGACCAGCGCCACCAGGACGGCGACCGTGCCCGCGACCGTGGCACCGATCATCGGCACGAACGCGCCGAGGAAGACCAGCACGCCGATGGCGAGCACGAACGGCACCTGGAGGACCGCGGCGCCGATCATGATGCCGATCGCGTCGACCAGCGCGACGATCACGGTGGCCCGGACGAACTGGGTCAGCGAGATCCAGGCGACCCGGCCCGAGCTGTCCACGTGCGGGCGGGCCGCGCGCGGGGCGATCCGCACCAGCCAGGCCCAGATCCGCTCGCCGTCGGCGAGGAAGAAGTAGGTGGAGAACAGCACGATGAAGAAGCCGGCGAAGACGTGCCCGACCGCCGTGCCGACCTGGGTGACGTTGCTGGCGTCGATGCTCTCGCCGGTGGACGCCAGGGCGTCCTGGGCGCGCTTGATGTAGTCGTTGATCTGCGAGTCGCTGGCGTGCAGCGGCCCGTCGCGCAGCCAGTTCTTGATCTGGCCGAGGCCGGCCGACGCCTGGTCGGCGAGGTCCTGAGCGCCGTTCGCGACCTGCTGGCCGGCGAAGGTGAGCAGCGCGGCCACGAAGCCCAGGCCGATGAGCACGACGACGAACGCCGCCAGCCCGCGCGGCAGGATGCGGTCGAGGCCGTCGACCGCGGGGATCGCGAGGGCGGTGATGAGGACGGCGACGGCGAGCGGCACCGCGACGACGGCGAAGAACGCGACCAGCCAGAGCACGATGTACGCCGCTGCGGCGATGACCAGGAAGCGCCAGGCCCAGGCGGCGGCCAGGTCGACGCCCCAGGGCACCTGCGCGCGGTTGAAGTTCGAGCGACCCCCGGTGATCGGTGCCGGCTGGGCGCGGCGCTCGTCGCGCAGCGCCGCCCACTGGTGGACGATCCGCGCGGCGATGCTCTCGTCGGACTCGTCCTGCGAACCCGGACGGTGCCGCAGGTGGACGATCGGCAACCGCCGGCGCGGGCCTTCGTCCGGAGTCTCCCCGGGCTGCTCCTCGGGCTGCTCCCCCGACCGCTCGCCGGACTTCTCGCCGGGGCCGCCGTCAGCGTCGTTGCTCACGGCGACAGGCTAGCCGCCAGGCGTTCGGCGACCTCGGGGCGGACACCGGCCAACAGGCCGACGGCCGCCAGGACGTAGTCGGCGTCGACGACGACCCGCGGGGCGCGCGGCAGCTGCCAGCCGCCGTCGACCTCGCCGGTGCTGGCGGCGAGCACCCGGTCGACCACCCCGGGGCGGCCGTTGCGGAGCACGCCGCCGGAGCCGACGAGCAGGTCGACCTCGCGCAGGTCCTTGCCCGTGCGCTCGACGACGCGGCCGTCCGGCCCGACCACGACCTTGCTGCGCCCGGCGTGGCGGCGCAGCGCGGTGCCGACCGCGATCCGCGCGATCTCCTCGTCGGCGTCGCGCTCCTCGTCGCTGTCCGGCAGGAAGGCCGGGTCGTCGTGGCGGCGCTGCGCGGCGGCCAGCAGCCGGGGGTGGTCGGAGACGGTGGTCAGCGCCGACCAGCGCATGCCGAGGTCGCCCTCGACGGTGCGGGTGACGCGGGTGGTGGCGACGACCTCGCGCCCGATCGAGTCCGGGTCGACCTCGACCACGGAGTGCACGTCGGTGGTGGCACCGCCGACGTCGACGACGACCACGTCGCCGGCCGTGCGCGCGAGGACCTCCACGCCGGTCAGCACGACGTCGGGGGTCGCCCCGCGGACCATCGCGGCGAACGCGTCGCCCGCGCTCAGGTGCTTGCCGCCGATCACGTGGGCCAGGAACATCTCGCGGATCGCCGCCCGGGCCGACTCCGGCGCGAGCACCCCGATGCGGGGCACGACGTTGTCGGCGAGCACGTGCGGGCGGTCGCCCAGGATCGCGGCGACCTCGGCCTGCGCCTCCACGTTGCCGGCGACGACCACCGGGCCGTCCCAGGTCGCCGCGAGGGCCCGGGCGGACTCGAGGAGCACCTCGCTGTTGCCGCCGTCGGTGCCGCCCGTGAGCAGCACGACGTCGGGGTCGTCGAGCTCCGGCAGTCCGCCGGTTGCCATGGCCACGCCCTGGACGACCTTGCTGCCGCTGGACAGCGCCACCCGCCGGCCGGCCTCCGCCGTGACCAGCTCCTCGTTGCCGACCACCGCGATCCGCAGGCCCCCGCCCGCGCTCGAGCAGGCCAGCACCTCGGCGGTCGCCGCGCGGGCGTCCTGCTCGGCGAGCACGGCCACGCAGGCGGCGTACCCGTCGAGGACGTCGGTCGCCCCTCCGGGCGTGGGGAGCGTGGTGGGGTGGCTCGCCCGGGCCACGATCCGGCCCCGCTCGTGGTCGACCAGGACGGCCTTGGTGAACGTGGACCCGAAGTCCACGCACACCGTGACCTCGGCGACGTCAGTCAAGGGCGCGCTCGAGGTCGGCGACCAGGTCGTCGGCGGTCTCGATGCCGACGCTGAGGCGGACCAGGTCGGCGGGGACCTCGAGGTCGGTGCCCGCGACGCTGGCGTGGGTCATCCGGCCCGGGTGCTCGATGAGCGACTCGACGCCGCCGAGGGACTCGCCGAGGGTGAAGACCTCGGCGCGCTCGCAGACCTGGAGGGCGTGCGACTCGCCGCCGGTGACGCGGAAGGACACCATGCCGCCGAAGCGCCTCATCTGGCGCTGGGCGACCTCGTGGCCCGGGTGGGTCTCGAGGCCGGGGTAGATCACGTCGCCGACCTTCGGGTGGCTGGTGAGGAAGTCGACGACCCGCTCGGCGTTGTCGCAGTGCCGGTCCATCCGCACGGCCAGGGTCTTGAGCCCGCGCAGGGTCAGCCAGGAGTCGAACGGGCCGGCGACCGCCCCCATCGCGTTCTGGTGGAAGGCGACCTTCTCGGCCAGGTCGAGGTCCTTGACGACGAGCGCACCGCCGACGACGTCGGAGTGGCCGCCGCAGTACTTGGTCGTCGAGTGCACGACGACGTCCGCGCCCAGCGCCAGCGGCTGCTGGAGGTAGG
>JAEZKN010000256.1 GCA_023415395.1 Actinomycetes bacterium | reverse complement strand
CCTCGAGGGCGTCGCCGTCACGGTCGTGCCCCTGGGCCTCACCGCGCTCGCCGCGTGGGCGGTCTGGCGGCTCGGTCACCGGGTGGGGGACTCGATCTCCGGGCACGGTCCCGACGCCGAGCGCATCGCCGACGGGGAGCGCGACTGGACGGTCCCGACGGCGGTCCTCGCCTTCACCGCGGGGTACGCCGCCGTGGCGATCACCACCTTCCAGCTGGCCGCCACCCCGCAGACCGGGCCGTCGCTGCTCCGGGTCCTCCTGTGGACGCTGGGGCTCTGCCTCACCTTCGGTCTCGCCGCCGTCGCGACCGGCTCCGGCCGCGCCGCGATCTGGGCCGCCACGCTGCCGCCGTCGCTGCGCGCCTCGGCCGCCACGGCCCTGCGCGTGCTGGGCGGCTACCTCGCGGTCTCGGGGGTCTTCTTCCTCGGGGCGCTGGTGGTCGACTTCGACACCGCCGTCAACGTGATGTCCCGGCTGCACACCGACGCCGGCGACGCGACGGTCTACACCGCGCTCAGCGCCACCGTGGTGCCGAACGCCACGATCTTCTCGGCGAGCTACCTGCTCGGGCCCGGCTTCGCCGTCGGCGTCGACACCCTGGTCTCGCCGAGCCTGGTCTCGCTCGGCGCCCTGCCGATGTTCCCGCTGCTGGCCGCGCTCCCCGACACCGGGCCGACGCCGGCCTGGACGGCGTACGTGCTGGGGCTCGCCCCGATCGTCGCGGCGCTGGCCGCGGCGCGCTCGCAGCGGCGCACCCCCACGCTGCGCTGGGACGAGGGCGCCCTGCGCGGCTGCGCCGGGGGCGTCCTGGCCGGGGTGCTGATGGGCCTGCTCGCCGGCATCGCCGGAGGGTCGGTCGGGCCGGGCCGGATGACCGAGGTCGGCCCGTTCGCCTTCGACGTCCTCGTGCACGCGATCACCGCGTTCGGCGTGGGGGGCCTGGTCGGCGGCGTTCTCATGACGTGGTGGCAGCGACGGGCTGCCCGGAAGGCATCTCTAGACTCCCTCGCGTGAGCACCCGCCTCGTCGTCCTCGTCTCGGGCTCGGGGACCAACCTCCAGGCGCTGCTCGACGCCTGCGCGGACCCGGCGTACGGCGCCCGCGTCGTCGCCGTCGGAGCCGACCGCGACGACATCGAGGGCCTGGCCCGCGCCGACCGCGCCGGGGTGCCGACCTTCGTGAAGAAGGTGGGCGACTTCACCTCCCGCGAGCACTGGGACCGCGCACTCGCCGACACCGTCGCCGCCTTCGAGCCCGACCTGGTCGTGCTCGCTGGCTTCATGAAGCTCGTCGGCGCCGAGTTCCTCGACCGCTTCGGCGGACGGGTCGTCAACACGCACCCGGCGCTCTCGCCGTCGTTCCCGGGCATGCGCGGGCCCGCCGACGCCCTGGAGTACGGCGTCAAGGTGACCGGCTGCACGCTCTTCGTCGTCGACGCGGGTGTCGACACCGGCCCGATCGTCGCGCAGCAGGCGGTCCCGGTCGAGGACGAGGACACCACCGAGACGCTGCACGAGCGGATCAAGGTCGCCGAGCGCACGATGCTCGTCGACGCCGTGGGCCGGATGGCCCGAGAAGGCTTCACGATCACCGACAGGAAGGTCCGGTTCGGACGATGACCACCCCCACCGACGCGCAGGTCCCGATCAGGCGCGCGCTCGTCTCCGTCTACGACAAGACCGGGCTGGAGGAGCTCGTCCGCGGCCTGCACGAGGCCGGGGTCGAGCTGGTGTCCACCGGCGGCTCGGCCGCCCTCATCGACGGGCTCGGCCTGCCGGTGACGCGGGTCGAGGAGCTGACCGGCTTCCCCGAGTGCCGCGACGGCCGCGTCAAGACGCTGCACCCGCGCGTGCACGCCGGCATCCTGGCCGACCGTCGCCTGGACTCCCACGTCCAGCAGCTCGCCGACCTCGAGGTCGAGCCGTTCGACCTGGTCGTGGTCAACCTCTACCCGTTCCTGGCCACCGTCGCCTCCGGGGCGACCCCCGACGAGTGCGTCGAGCAGATCGACATCGGCGGGCCCTCGATGGTCCGCGCCGCCGCCAAGAACCACCCGTCGGTGGCCGTCGTCACCTCGCCCGAGCGGTACGCCGACGTGCTGGCCGCGGTCGCGGCCGGCGGGTTCACCCTCGAGCAGCGCAAGCGGCTCGCCGCCGAGGCGTTCGTGCACACGGCGACCTACGACGTGCACGTGGCGTCCTGGATGGGCAACGTCATCACGAACACCTCCGAGGGCACCGGCTTCCCGGCGTGGGTCGGCGCGACGTACGAGAAGGCGGCGGTGCTGCGCTACGGCGAGAACCCGCACCAGCCGGCCGCGCTCTTCCGCTCGCAGTCCGCGCCCGGGGGGCTGGCGAACGCCGAGCAGCTGCACGGCAAGGAGATGTCCTACAACAACTACGTCGACACCGACGCCGCGCGCCGGGCCGCGAACGACTTCACCGAGCCGGCGGTGGCGATCATCAAGCACGCCAACCCGTGCGGCATCGCGGTCGGCACCGACATCGCCGAGGCGCACCGCCGCGCGCACGCCTGCGACCCGACGTCGGCGTTCGGCGGCGTGATCGCGGCCAACCGCCCGGTCTCGGTGGAGATGGCCCAGCAGGTGGCCGAGGTGTTCACCGAGGTGATCGTCGCGCCGGCGTACGACGAGGGCGCGGTCGAGGTCCTCCAGGCCAAGAAGAACATCCGGATCCTCGTGTGCGGCCCCGACGCGGGCCTGCACGGCGTGGAGACGCGGCCGGTCAGCGGCGGCCTGCTCATGCAGGTGGTCGACCACGTCACCGCCGAGGGCGACGACCCGTCGACCTGGACGCTCGCCGCGGGCGAGGCGGCCTCGCCCGAGGTCCTGGCGGACCTGGCGTTCGCCTGGAAGGCCTGCCGCGCGGTGAAGTCGAACGCGATCCTGCTCGCCAAGGACGGCGCCTCGGTCGGCATCGGCATGGGCCAGGTCAACCGGGTGGACTCCTGCCGGCTCGCGGTCTCCCGGGCGGGGGAGCGGGCGGCCGGCTCGGTCGCCGCGTCGGACGCGTTCTTCCCGTTCGAGGACGGCCCGCAGATCCTCATCGACGCCGGCGTCTCCGCGATCGTCCAGCCCGGCGGCTCCGTGCGCGACGAGCTGACGATCGAGGCGGCGAAGGCGGCCGGCGTGACCATGTACTTCACCGGGACGCGCCACTTCTTCCACTGAGCGAGCGAAGCGAGCGAGGTGGAATCGAGACTCGGCGATCGGGAGACGGCGGTGGGACGAACGCGGACGCTGACCCCAGCGGGGTTGTCCGAACAACCCCCGAGAGACGATGACAGGATGAGCACGTGACGGCACAGAAGCTGGACGGCACCGCGACCCTCAAGGCCATCAAGGCCGACCTCACCGCACGCGTGGCAAAGCTGCGCGAGCAGGGCGTCGTGCCCGGCCTCGGCACCGTGCTGGTCGGCGACGACCCGGGGTCGCACTGGTACGTCTCGGCCAAGCACAAGGACTGCGCCGAGATCGGCATCGCCTCGATCCGCGTCGACCTCCCGGCCACCGCGACCCAGGCCGAGGTGGAGGCGGAGATCGACCGGCTCAACGAGGACCCCGCCTGCACCGGCTTCATCGTCCAGCAGCCCACCGGGCTCGACGAGTTCCGGCTGCTCTCGCGCGTCGCGCCCGACAAGGACGTCGACGGCCTCCACCCGACCAACCTCGGCAAGCTGGTGCTGGGCGAGTCCGGACCGCTGCCGTGCACGCCGATCGGCTGCATCGAGCTGCTGCGCCGTCACGGCGTGGAGCTGAACGGCGCCGAGGTGGTCGTCGTGGGTCGCGGCATCACCGTGGGCCGGCCGATGGGCCTGCTGCTCACGCGCCGCAGCGAGAACTCCACGGTCACGCTGTGCCACACCGGCACCCGCGACCTCGCCGCGCACACGCGCACCGCCGACGTGATCGTCGCGGCGGCCGGCGTGCCCAGCATCATCCGGGCCGACATGGTCAAGCCCGGCGCGGCCGTGCTCGACGGCGGGGTCTCCCGCGTCGACGGCAAGATCGCCGGCGACGTCGACCCGGACGTCTGGGACGTCGCGGGGTGGGTCTCGCCCAACCCCGGCGGTGTCGGACCGATGACCCGCGCCATGCTGCTGTCGAACATCGTCTCCGCGGCCGAGCAGTCGGTGGCGTGAGCGAGGAGCCCGAGGAGCAGGTGCCCGTCCCGGCCGAGCCGGTCGAGGAGGACGAGGGGCGACGCTACCCCTCGACGATCGGGGGCGCGTTCTACCTGGTCGTGCTCGCCGTCGTCGGCATCGGCATCGGGATCGTCACCACGGGCCGGTGGCGCCTCGGGGTCCAGTGGTTCGGCGGCGCGCTGCTGCTGGCCGCCCTCGCCCGGGCGGTCCTGCCGGCCCGGGACGCCGGCATGCTCGCCGTACGCAAGCGCTGGTGGGACTGCTTCCTGCTGGCCGGGACCGGTGTGGCGCTCATCCTGCTCGCCGTCTCGATCCCCGACCAGCCCGGCTTCTGAGGCCGGGCCGGCCGGGACCAGCCGGGCTCAGCCGGGCTCAG
>JAEZKN010000209.1 GCA_023415395.1 Actinomycetes bacterium | reverse complement strand
AGCAGGACCAGGTCCCCGCGCGACCCGGGTCCCACCATGGGCTGGCCGTCGACCGACGCCGCGAGCGCCTCGCGGACCGTGAGCGCCTGCTCGGGGTGCCAGGGCGCGCGGTCGTCGGCGGTGCGGTGGACGGCGGCGGCCATGGCGAGCCAGGGGTCCAGCGGCGAGACCGGGGCGTCGGAGCCGAGGGCCAGCTCGACGCCGTCCTCGAGCATCCACCGGAAGGCGAAGCACCGTCCGGACCGCTCGCCCCACACCCGCTCGGTCAGGTCGCGGTCGTCGAGCAGATGGGCCGGCTGGACGCTCGCCCGCACCCCCAGCTCCCCCATCCGGCGCAGGTCCTCGCGCCGGGCCATCTGCACGTGCTCGACCGAGCCGCGCGCGCCGGTCTCGGCGAACGCCGCCAGCGCGTCCTCGACCGCCGCGTCGCCGATCGCGTGGCAGGCGACCTCGAGCCCGCCCGCGACGGCCCGCCGGAAGAGGTCCCGCAGCTCCTCGCCGGACTGGTTGGGCTGGCCGGCGGGGTACTCCAGCCGGTGCGCGTCGCCATACGGCTCGCAGCACCACGCGGTCCGGGTGTTGAGCGAGCCGTCGCTGATGATCTTCAGCGGTCCCATCGTGGCCAGCGGACCGCACCCGGGCAGCTCGTCCCCCGTGCGCAGACCGAGCGCCAGGACGTCGCCGAGCGTGTCGGCGTACGTCGCCCAGCGGATGCGCAGCACGTCGCAGCCCTGCGACCACCGACCGGCCCACTCCTCCATGCTCGCGCCGAACTCGAAGTCGACCAGCCCGACGATGCCCTGCGCGGCCGCGGCATCGAGCATCCGGCGGTAGGCCTCCGGGGAGGTGCCGTCGGTGCCGACGAGCGTGACCAGGCGGGGGTACGCCGCGAACCACTCCTTCTCGCGCACCACCGAGTCGCGCACCGGCATGGCCAGGTGGAGCAGCGCCGTGGTGTTGAGCCAGGCGTGGTGGGCGTCGCCGCTGATGAGCACGACCGGGGTGTCGCCGGAGACGGCGTCGAGCTCGGAGACGGTGGCCTCGCGGTCCCACGTGCCGCTGCGATGGCCCCACCCCACGACCGGGACGCCGGGGTGCTCGCGGACCCGGGCCGCCACCCGCTGCACGATCTCCTCGGGCGAGCGGGTGTCGGTGAGGTCGAGGCGCTCCGAGGCGAGGGTCCACTGGGTCAGGTGGGTGTGCTGGTCCCAGAGACCAGGCACCAGCCACCGGCCGCCGGCGTCCACGACCTCGGCGCCGCCGGGGCGCTCGGCGCCCGGGGCGACGGCGGTCACCAGGCCGTCGGTGACGGCCACGTCGACGGGGTCCGCGGGCGCGGACTCGCCGGGGTGCAGCGGCACCAGGCGGGCGTTGCGCAGGAGCAGGCTCGACACGAGGCAGACGGTAGCCCCTCGGGCCCACTGGTCTGGACCCGGTTTCGGTGGGTACCGCCCGGGACAGGATCCGCGCGGGAGGGGAGGGACCCACCCCCGAAGGACTGACCATGGCTGACTCGTTCTACGACCGGTTCTCCCCCGAGGAGATCGCGCGCATCAGCGCATCCGGCACCCGGGTGCACGTGCCCGAGGGATGGTCGCCGATCTGGGAGCAGACGCCCGCCGACAAGGCCTACCTGGTCCTCGACGGCACCGTGTCGGTCCGCCAGCACGGGCGCGAGATCGCCCGGCTCGGGGCGGGCGACATCGTCGGCGAGGCCGCGATCGTCAACCACTCCCTGCGCACCGCCTCGATCGTCGCCCTCACCCCGCTGGAGATGATCCACTTCACCGACGTCGCCGTGCGCCGGCTGTGCGCCGAGATGCCGTCCTTCCAGTCCGCGCTCGAGGCGGTCGCCCTCGAGCGGTTCGGCGCGAAGTAGCCGCAGGGCCGTGGACCTCGAGGCGTTGCTGCTGGGCGAGCGGCCGCACCTGACCCGCGCCGAGGTCGCCGAGCGCGCCGGCGTCCCCCTCGAGCTCGCCGAGCAGCTCTGGCGGATGCTCGGCTTCCCGCGCGCCGCCGACGACGACGTCGCCTTCACCGCGGCCGACGTGGTCGCGCTGCGGCAGGCGCGGGAGCTGATCGAGCTCGGGGTGATCGGGCCGGAGTCCCAGGCCGCGCTCGTGCGGACCTGGGGGCGCAGCTTCGCCCGGCTGGCCGAGTGGCAGGCCGAGCTGCTCGCCGAGGTCGACCCCGACCAGGAGATGGCGCAGGAGCTGCTCCCCCGGGTCGAGCAGCTGCAGTCCTACGCCTGGCGCCGGCACCTGGCCGGCGCGGCCGCGCGCACCCTCGACGAGGCCGACGGCGCGGGCAGCCCGCTGGCGGTCGCCTTCGTCGACATCGTCGGCTACACCTCGCACAGCCTGCGGCTCGACCAGGCCGAGCTGGTCGCCTGGTTGGAGGGCTTCGAGTCCACCGCCACCGAGGTCGTGGTCGAGCACGGCGGCCGGGTCATCAAGACCATCGGCGACGAGGTGCTCTTCGTGGCCGACCGGCCGGAGGAGGCCGCGGAGGCGGTGCTGCTCCTGACCGAGCGTGCGGAGCCCTTCCCGCAGGTCCGCGCCGGCCTGGCCTACGGCGACGTGGTCAGCCGCCTGGGCGACGTGTTCGGCCCGACGGTGAACCTCGCCGCCCGGCTGACCTCGGCGGCCCGGCCCGGCACCGTGCTCGTGGACCGGGGGTGCTGCGAGGAGCTGGCCCGGCTGCCGGCGTACCGGCTGCGGTCGGTGCCGCGGATCTCGGTGAAGGGCTACGCGCGGCTCCAGCCGCACGTGCTCCGACGGTCGTGAGGAAGCACAAGACTCGGTCGTTGCCGACGGGGGACGCGGCAACGACCGAGCGCTGCGAATCTACGTGCCCGGCACCCCGGGCACAACTCACACGCCGTTCTTTACCAACGTGATGCTCAGCGCAGCGTGACCTGGCGGTTGGCCAGGCCCGCGCGGGCCGAGCGCTGCTCGCTGGTCAGGTCCGAGGAGTCGGCCAGCGCGGCGGCCAGGTCCGCCGCGAAGCGGGCCGCGGGCTCCTCGAGCACCTCGGGGCCGGTGCCGACCGGCAGGTCCCACACCGGGGCGAGCAGGCCGTGGGCACGGAACATGCCGACGAAGCGCGAGTCCTCGACCAGCACGTCCTTCCCGGCGGCGTGCAGCCGCGCGAGCGCGTCGAGCAGCGGGCCCTCCGGCTCGGGCATCACCCAGCGCAGGTGCTCCTTGGAGCCCACGTTGGTCCAGTACGCCGCCTCGACCGACGCCAGGCGGGCCGTCGGCGAGGCCGCGCCGTTGGCCTGCTCGAGCGCGGCGGCCATCGTGGCGCGGTCGCCGCCCTCGACGTCGGCGATCCAGAAGTCGAAGCCCTCGTGGACGGTGACGTCGAGGGTGTCGTTCGCGACCAGGTCCTGCAGGCGCGGCGCGTCGGCGGAGCCCTCGGTCAGCCCGACGATGCCGGCCTCGGCGTCGAGCGCCTTGGTGAGGACGGCGCCGAGGTCGCGGGAGACGTCGCCGAAGTTGTGCTGCACCTGCAGCCCGAGCCAGATTGCGCCGCTGTCGCGGACCATCGCCGGCGCGGCCATCGGCAGCAGCGAGCAGAGCACGACCTCGCGGTCCGGGTGGTCCTTCAGGGTCAGCGGGGCGGTCGCGGCCGGCACCAGCTCGCGCATCGCGACGACGTCGCACTCGCCCGGCATGCCCTCGAAGGGCCGGCTCACGAACGGCGCGGGAGCGCCGCCGGCCGCACCGTGGCAGGCCTTGTAGCGCTTGCCCGAGCCGCAGGGGCAGGGCTGACGGGGGCCGACCTCGCCCTCCGCTCCCGTGCGGTCCTGCTGCGGGCGGGCCTGGGTGCGGGACTTCTTCGCCATGCGGTGAACCTATAGTCCCCGCTGGTCCAGCTGCTCCATCAGGTAGGCGGGACGGTCGGTGATGACCGCCTTCACGCCGAGCTCGAGGCACAGGTCGAGGTCGGCCGGCGTGTTCACCGTCCACACGTGCAGGTCGTGGCCGGAGGCGGTGATCCGCGGGCCGAGCCGCGGGTGCTCGACGAGCTCGGTGATGCCGGGGCCGACCAGCCAGTCGGTGCCGATCATCCGCCGCAGCATCGGCCAGTGGTGCGCCTTGTCGACCAGCTGCACCTTGCGCACCGCCGGCGCGAGCCGGTCCACGCGCTGGAGCGCGGTCCAGCTGAAGCTCATCACCCGCACCGGCGAGCCGGGCCGGTCCCAGCCGAAGTCGCGCAGCATCTCCACCAGTCGGCGCTCCACCAGCCCGCCGTAGCGCGTGGGGTGCTTGGTCTCGATCGCCAGCTCCACCGGCCGGTCGTAGTCGGCCACGGTCTCGAAGAGCGTCCGCAGGGTCAGCACGCGGTCCAGCCGCTCGTCGCGCGGCGGCGCCTCGTCGTCGAGGTCGGCCCAGGGGTTCTTCCAGGCCGCGAAGTCGAGCTGGTCGAGCTCGGCGAGCTCCATGGTCGACACGACGCCCCTGTTCGCGGCGGTCCGGCGCAGGTCCCGGTCGTGCACGCAGACCAGGTGGCCGTCGGCGGTCAGCCGGACGTCGCATTCCAGCCCGTCCGCGCCGGCATCGAGCGCGGCGGCGTACGCCCGGAGGGTGTGCTCGGCGTTGTCGTGGCTGGCGCCGCGGTGGGCGACGACCTGCGGTCTCACCCCTCGATTCTGGCAGGAGGGGTCAGCGCGACCGGAGGAACCGGCCGAAGTGCGGGACCGTGAAGGCGACGCTGCCCCGCTCCGCGGCGTACACCAGGCCCTTCTTGATCAGCCCGTCGCGGGCCGGCGAGAGCGACTGCGGCTTGCGGCCGAGGTGGCGCGCGATGTCGGAGGTCGCGACCGCCGCGTCGCCGTGCTCGGCACCGAGGTCGGCCATCGCGGACATGTAGTCGCGCTCGGCCGGCGTGGCCCGGTCGTAGCGGGCGCCGAAGAAGCCGACCGCGAGCTCGGCCTCCGCGTCCGGTGCGGCCGCATGGACGTCGGCGGCGGTGATCGGGCTGGCGACCGCGGCGTCCCACGTGACCTTGCCGTAGGCCTGGACGAAGTAGGGGTAGCCGTCGGTGAGGCGGTAGAGCTCGTCGAGCGCGGCCTGGTCGAACGCCGCCCCCTCGGTCGCCGCGGGCACCGTCCACGCCCGGTCCGCCATCGCCCGCGGCAGGCGGTCGACCGAGACGTAGCGGAAGAGGCGCTCCGCGTAGGACTTGGACGCGGCGAGCGCGACCGGCAGGTGCGGCAGTCCGGCGCCGACCACGATCAGCGGGGCGCCCTGCTGGCTGATCTCGTGGCACGCCCCGCAGAGCGCGGCGAGCTCGGGCAGCGCGATGTCCTGCATCTCGTCGACGAAGAGCGCGAGGCCGACGCCGAGGTCGCCGGCGAGGGTCGCGACATCGGTGAAGAGCTCGACCAGGTCCAGCTCGAGGTCCCCGGAGTCGGCGCGGCCCTTGGCGGCCGGGACGTCGACCGGCGGCGTCCACCGCATCCCCTTGCGGTCGTCGAGGGCTGTCTTCATCGCGAAGCCCTTGAGCACGCCGGCGACCTGGTCGACCCGGTCGGGGTCGCGGTGCCGGTGGCTGACCTCGCGCACCGCCGCGTGCACCGCCTGCGCCACCGGGATGCGGATGCTCTGGTCGGGGCGGGCCTCGATCTTGCCGGTCCCCCACGCCCGGCGTACGGCCTGGCCGCGCAGGGCGTTGAGGAGCACGGTCTTGCCGACGCCGCGCAGCCCGGAGAGCACCATGCTGCGCTCGGGCCGCCCCGCCGCCACGCGCTCCAGGGTGACCTCGAACTGCTCGAGCTCGCGGTCGCGCCCGGCCAGCTCGGGCGGCCGCTGGCCTGCCCCCGGCGCGTACGGGTTCCGGATCGGGTCCACCTCAGGACGGTATCCGGCTGTCTAGCGGATTTTGTAGACAACGCGCCGCCGCCGCTTGTAACGCGGGGTTAGGGCTTCTATGAACCCGTTGGAACGGGGTGACCAGAAGGCTCAACCCCGCGTTACAAGCGCGGGGCGGCGGCAGGGCTCAGGCGGACTCGACCGACTCCAGCCGGGTGCGGGCGGCGTCGTAGGAGCGGACCAGGCCGGAGCGGAGCAGCTCGATCAGGTCGGGGACCTCGTCGACGGAGAGCCGGAACGACCCGGCGCAGACGTTGTCGCGCCACAGCGACAGCACGACGACACCCGCCTCCTCGTGCCAGGAGGCTCGCAGCGCGCGGTCGCCCCCGCGGGCGTCGAGGAAGATCGAGCCCGCGGTCGGGAACGGCCGGACCGCGGTCATGGCCCCATTCTGCTCCCGGCAGGCAACGCCTGTCACCGGTTCGGGACGCTCCGACCCCCACTCCCCACCTAGACTCACGGACGTGCCCGAGCTGCCCGAGGTGGAAGCGCTGGCCCTGGACCTCAAGGGCCGGCTGGACGGGCACGCGATCGCGAAGATCCACGTGGCGCAGTTCAGCGCGCTGAAGACCTTCGACCCGCCGCTCTCCGCGCTGGAGGGGACGCTGGTCGACGACGTGACCCGGCACGGCAAGTTCCTCGACATCGAGGCGTCGGGCACCCACCTCGTGCTCCACCTCGCCCGGGCCGGCTGGGTGCGCTGGCGTGACGAGGTGCCGACGATCCCGCCGAAGCCGAGCACCAAGTCGACGCTCGCCCTGCGCGTGGTGCTCGACGACGGCTCCGGCCTCGACGTCACCGAGGCAGGCACGCGCAAGAGCCTCGCGGCGTACGTCGTGCGCGACCCGCAGGACGTGCCCGGCATCGCCAGCCTGGGGCCGGACCCGCTCACCGACGACTTCACCGTCGAGACCCTGCGCGGCATCCTCGAGCGCGAGGGCGGCAAGCAGCTCAAGGGCGTGCTGCGCCACCAGGGCACGATCGCGGGCATCGGCAACGCCTACTCCGACGAGATCCTGCACGCGGCGCGGATGTCGCCGTTCAAGGCCGCCGGCAAGCTCGACGACAACGAGATCGCGGTGCTCCACGAGGCCGTGCGGACCACGCTCGGCGACGCCGTCGAGCGCTCGCGGGGCCTCGCGGCCAGCGAGCTCAAGGGCGAGAAGAAGTCGAACCTCGCGGTGCACGGCCGGACCGGCGAGAAGTGCCCCGTGTGCGGCGACGTTGTGCGCGAGGTCTCCTTCGCCGACTCCAGCCTCCAGTACTGCGCCACCTGCCAGACCGGCGGCAAGCCACTGGCCGACCGAAGGACGAGCAAGTTCCTCAAATGATCCCCACCGTGACCATCGACCAGGTGCCCGACCCGCTCCCGGAGGGCCTCACGGTCCTCGACGTGCGCGAGCCGGTCGAGTGGCAGCACGCCCACATCGAGGGCGCCCTCCACATCCCGCTCCAGACGCTGCCCGAGCGGGTCGCCGAGCTGCCCGCGGACCAGCAGGTGCTGGTCGTCTGCAAGGTCGGCGGCCGCTCCGCCCAGGCGACCATGTGGCTCCAGCAGCAGGGCCACGAGGCCGTCAACCTCGAGGGCGGGATGCTCGACTGGGCGGCCGCCGGCCGCGCCATGGTGAGCGAGACCGGACAGCCGCCCCAGGTCGTCTGACTACCCGATCTCGCCGCACTCCTCGTCCAGGTAGTCGTCGAACGCGTCGGCCTTCTCCTGGTCGCTCTTGCTGAACTGGTCCTCGAGGTTGCCGAGGTCCTCCAGCGAGGCGTCGGGGTCGAGCTCGTCGATGGCGTCGAGGGTGACCTCGAGGCCCTCGGCCTCCTCGTCGGTGGCGTTCTCCGGGACGCCGGTCTCGCGCATCTCCTGCGAGGCGTCCTGCATCGTGGAGATCGCGTCGGCCGGGTCGGAGTCGGGCGTGACCCCCCCGAGGTCCTCCGAGAGCTGCTCGAAGTTCGCGCAGAAGTCCTCCGAGGAGGCGTCGCGCGGCATCCCCCCGCTCCCGCTGTCGCCGTCGTCCCCACCGCAGCCGGCGAGGCCGCCCATCGTGAGCACGAGGCCGGCCATGACGAGTCCTGTCTTCATGCGACCACCCTTCCCCGCGCCCGTGGGTTCATGCCCGGGCCCCGAAGGCGGGCTGCGGGACCGGCAGGGCGTGCCGCAGCGCGCGGAGGTACGCCGCCCGCGGGACCTCCACCGCGCCGAGCGAGGCCAGGTGCGGCGTGAGCCACTGGACGTCGAGCAGCCGCCGGTCCACGTGCTCGTCGTGGAGCAGGTCGACCAGCGCGACGAGCGCGACCTTGGACGCGTCGCGCACCCGGTGGAACATCGACTCCCCCGCGAAGAGCCCGCCGACCGCGACCCCGTAGAGCCCGCCGACCAGCCGCCCGTCCTGCCACGCCTCGACCGAGTGCGCCCAGCCCAGCTCGTGCAGCCGCTGGTAGGCCGCCGCGACCTCGCGGTCGATCCAGCCCGCGGGCCGGGACGGGTCCGCGCAGCCGGCCACGACCTCGGCGAAGGAGGTGTCGATGCGGATCTCGAAGTCCCGCGCCGCCCGCCGCAGCGACCGCGAGACCCGCAGCCCGTCCAGCGGCAGCACGCCGCGGCGCACGGGGCAGAACCAGTACATCGGGTCGCGCGGCGCACCCGAGGGCATCGGGAAGAGCCCGCGGCGGTACGCCGCCAGCAGGGTGCCCGGCTCCAGGTCGGCCCCGATCGCCACCAGGTCGTCGAGCTCGTCGTAGCCGGCCGGGTCGCCGAAGGTCCAGCGCGACGGAGGCGGCTCGACGGGCATGTCCCGACCGTAGCGCCCGTAGGCTGGGCGGCATGGGCAAGGCGAGCGCGACCGGCAGGCTGGTCGCCCGGCACGTCGGACCGCGGGTGCCCCACCTCGCGCCCGACCTGACCCACTCCTTCGTCCGGGAGGCCCTGCACCGCGCGATCCACGGCACCGGGCCGCTGGCTCCGGCCGCCCGCGCGGCGGAGAAGACCGACGTCACGGGCCTCATCGAGGACCACGTCCGCTACGCCGGCGCCCAGGGCCTGCTCACCGGGCTCGGCGGCATCGTCACCGCCACCGTCGCGATCCCGGCCAACGTCGCCGGGCTGGCCCTGATCCAGTCGCGGATGGTGGCGGGGATCGCCCACCTGCACGGCTACGACCTCGAGGACCCGCGGGTCCGCAACGGCGTGCTGGCCTGCCTGCTCGGGCGGCAGCTGGTCGACGAGAAGATCCGGGAGCACCGGCTCCCCGGCCCGCCGATGGCCATCGCGACCGCGCCGGTGCACGACCCCGACCTGGACCGGGTGATCTCCGCGGAGGTCGCCTCCGACCTGATCACGCGGGTCGGCGGGAGGCGGCTGGCGATCGCGATCGCGCGGCGTACGCCGGTGGTCGGCGGCGCCTTCGGCCTGGGCGCCGACGGGTGGGGGACGTGGCGGGTCGGCCGCTACGCAGCGGGCGAGCTGCGCCCGCGCAGCACCCGGTAGCCCTTGAGGAGGGTGCGCCCGGGGGCGCTGGCCCGCAGCCTGCGCACGATCTTCTCGCGCAGCCGGTAGGTCGGGCGCAGGTAGGAGCGCTCGAGCGCGATCCGGGTGTCCTCCAGCTCGCGCCGCAGCTGCTCCTCGGTGTGCCGCAGCCGGGCGCTCTCGAGCAGCAGCGCCTTGATCGCGTCCACGCCGGCCCGCGCGACGAGCCTCTCGGAGGGGTGGTCGGGGTCGGCGAAGGACGTCACCGGCGGGGCGCCCCGGAGGTCCTCGAGGTCGCCGACGACGTCGTAGCCCCGTCGCTCGATCTCGGCGATCCAGGACGCCGTCGTCTCCGACACCCACGGATGCGCGGCCGGGGGGAGCGCGAGCCGCGGGGAGCGGGGCCGCCGCGACAGCGTCTGGTGGGCGAGCAGCTCGCGCACCAGGGGGCGGTAGTCGGCGGGCGGGAGCTCGCGGTTGGCGGTGCGGTTGATCCGCCGCACCAGCGCGGTCTCCGGCACGCCGAGGGAGGGGTTGGCGCGCTCGGCCTCGAGGTCGAGGTCGATGCCGTCGAGCCCGAAGGCGAGGCTGAAACGCTTCCAGAGCAGGTCCTTGGGCCCGCCGGGCGGCGGCACCGTGACGAGGTGGACGTGCTCGGGCGGCAGGTCGTGGCCCCAGCGGTTGAGGATGTCGGGCAGCTCCTGGACCCCCCAGAACCAGGTGGCGATGCGCGACTCGCGCTGCGGGTCCTGGATCTTGTCGAGGAAGGAGCCGTAGCTGACCCCGCTGCGGTGCTTGACGTTCTCCTGCCACTCCGCGGGGATCTGGCGGACCAGGTCGCGCACGGACAGCACCAGGTGCACCTCGGTGCCCGCGCCGTGGCCCAGCGACTCCAGCGCCTTGCCGGCCTGGGCGCGCGAGGCGGTCGCGAGGATCTCGTGGCTGATGATCGCGGTGCCGCGGTGCCGGCGCACCCGCTCGGCGAGCCGGTCCCAGGCGCCGACGGCCTCGGCCTCGAGCCCGCCCCAGGGCAGGCGCATGAGGTCGAGCGCGGCGAGGAAGTGAGCGTCGAAGCGGTCGGCGGGGTAGAGGATGTCCGCGGCCGCCAGCGTGCGCCGGTTCCGGTACAGCACGTCTTGGAGGTAGGACGTGCCGGTCTTCGGGGTGCCGACGTGCAGCAGGACTCGTCTACTCACTTCTTCTCCAGCATCAGGCGCAGCGCGAGGGCCAGGACCCCGGCGTCCGAGGGTTCCGGTGCACCCACGCGGGCGACGGGCAGCAGGTCGTCCGGGTCGCCGTGCACAGCGTAGCCAGCCCGGAGCAGCCCGTCGCGCAGCCGGACGGCCCGCTCGTGCAGCCAGTCCTGGTGCTCCGCGGGCACGACCAGCGGCGCGCCGCCGAGGCCCTCGAGCCGGGGCAGCAGCGTCTGGTGCACCAGGGCC